>DATFEU010000145.1:0-4142 GCA_035250725.1 Actinomycetota bacterium | reverse complement strand
GCCGCCTCCCCGTCCGCGAGGACGACGTACGCACCCGAGACGCGCGCCGGCCGGCCGGCGCTCTCCGGCCACGTGAGCGCCGCCCCGTACGGCTGCGCCGGATCGGCGGCGGCGAGCACGTGGACGGCGGCCTCGGTGGGGGAGTCGCGGAGCTCGCGGATCCGGTCGACGGCTCCCGGCAGCGCGAACTGCGCGGCGCCGAGCCCGTCGACGAAGTAGCCGCGTCGGACCTTGCCCGACTCTTCGAGCGCACGTAGCACCGCGTACACGCCGGCGTACCCTCCGGGGATGCCTTCGGCCACCACCGCCTCGCGCGTCACGACCCCGTGGCGTTCGAGCAGCTGCATCGCCCGGGCGTGGGCCATCTCGGTGGGGGTCCGTTCCAGGCGGCGCAGCGGGTCCGCGAGGGACCATCGTCCGGCGCCCGCGAGCGGCCCGGCCTGTCTGAGGGAGCCCGGCCGCGGCCTCGCGCCCGTCCGCGCCGCCTTCCTTCGATGCCGAACGAGGTACGCGCGGAGCGGCGCCGGTGTGTCGTTGGTGACCTCGCCGGCCCAGACGAGGTCCCAGAGTGCGTCCAGGAGCACGCGTTCGTCGGGGACGCCGGCCGCCGAGTACAGGTCGGGCCAGAACGACGCCCCACGGTCCCGGAGATGCGCGCGGAGCGAGTCGTGGACAGGGCCGAACGGCGTCTGCTCCGGCGGGATGACGAGCGAGGGGAGGTCGTCGCGGAAGCCGAGCGCGACCCGGCCGTCGTCGCCCCCGATCCCGCCCGCGCCGATCCACACGACGTCTCCGCTCGCGCACACCGCGTCCAGGTCCGCGGGCCGGTAGCCGCGCACCCGTGACGGCAGGACGTCGGCCTCGAGGATCGAGGCGGGGATCGCGGCTCCCTGGAGCTGTCCGATCGTCTCGAGCAGCGCGGACGGTCCGGTCCGCGGGCGCGTCGCCGCCTGCCACTCGGGCAGGAACCGACCGAGCGCCGACGCGTCGACGGGCTCGACCTCTCGACGGAGCGCGGCCAGCGACCGCCGCCGGAGCATCCGCAGCACGTCCGAGTCGCACCATTCGCGTTCGAGGCCCCCGGGTCGGAACTCGCCGCGCACGATCCGCTCCCGACCCTCGAGGGCGGCGAGCGCCCCGGCGACGCGCTCCTCCGTGACACCGAGCCGCGCCGAGACGTCGCGCGCGTGGAAGGGCCCGTGCGTCCTCGCGTACCGCGCGACGAGCGATTCGAGCGGAGCCGCCTCCGGCTCGGTGAACGCCGCGGGGACGCCGACGGGCAGCGCGGCGCCGAGGGCATCGCGGTACCGAGCCGCATCCTCGATCGCGACGAACCGTTCCTCGCCGGCCACGTGGAGGCGGATCGCTCGGGAGCTCCGCTCGAGGTCCTCGAGCCATGCCGCCTCGTCCCCGACCGCGCGAGCACGAGCCTCATCCACCGTGAGGTCGCCGAGCCGGCGGAGGAGGTCGTGCACGTCGTCCGCGTTTCGCGCGCGACGCGACGCGGCCACGTGCTGCAGCTCGAGCTCGAGCTCGTCGAGCGCCGCCGGATCGATGAGCTCGCGAAGGTCCTCCGCGCCGAGCAGCTCGCGCAGCAGGTCCCGGTCGAGCGCGAGCGCGGCGGCGCGGCGTTCGGCGAGCGGGGCGTCGTACTCGTACATGTACACCGAGATCCAGGTGAACAGGAGCGACTGGGCGAACGGCGAGGAGCGCGCCGTGTCCACGGAGACGACGCGGATCTTCCGGGACCGGATCTCCGCGAGGACCTCCCTCAGCGACGGCACGTCGAACACGTCCCGCAGGCACTCGCGCGTGGCCTCGAGCAGGATCGGGAACGTCGGATGCTGCGACGCGACCTCGAGCAGGTCGGCGCCCCGGCGTCGCTGCTGCCACAGCGGCGTCCGGCGGCCCGGTGTGCGACGGGGGAGGAGCAGCGCGCGGGCCGCGGCCTCACGGAAGGCCGTGGTGAACATCGCGGTCGCCGGCAGGCGTTCGACCACGAGTCGCTCGACATCCTCGGGATCGAACAGCAGGTCCTCGACCGGGATCCGCTCCTCGGACTCGGGCAGCCGGATCGCGATCCCGTCGTCGCTCCAGAGCACCTGGACGTCGAGCCCGGAGTGCTCCGACAGCCGCGCCTCGATCGCCATGGCCCACGGCGCGTGCACCCGCGCACCGAACGGCGACAGCACGCACACGCGCCAGTCGCCGAGCTCGTCCGGGAACCGCTCCACGACGATCGTGCGGTCGTCCGGGACGACGCCGGTCGCGTCCCTCTGGTCCTCGAGGTAGGCGGTGAGGTTCTCGGAGGCGAGCTCGTCCAGCCCGAACTCCGACCGAAGGCGTTCGATCGCGCGATCGTGCGGCGCCGCGGCGAGCTCGCGCGTGATCTCGCCGACCGCGCGGCCGAGCTCGATCGGCCGGCCGGGCTTGTCGCCGTGCCAGAATGGCATCTTCCCCGGCTGACCGGGCGCCGGCGAGACGATCACCCGGTCGAGCGTGATGTCCTCGATCCGCCACGAGCTCGCGCCGAGGACGAACACCTCGCCGCGACGGCTCTCGTACACCCACTCCTCGTCGAGCTCGCCGACCCGCCGGCCATCCGTCGTGAACGCGCCGAAGAGCCCGCGATCCGGGATCGTCCCCGCCGACGCGATCGCGATCCGTCCGGCGCCCTCGCGAGCACGCAGCCGGTCCGTCTTCCGGTCCCACACGATCCGGGGACGGAGCTCCGAGAAGCCGTCCGCCGGATACCGGCCGCTGAGGAGGTCGAGCACGCCGTGGAGGAGCTCGTCGCCGAGCTCGGAGAAGTTGGCCGCGCGCCGTACGACGGCGCCGAGCTCATCGAGCGACCACTCGTCCACCGCGCACATCGCGACGATCTGTTGCGCGAGCACGTCGAGCGGGTTCCGCGGGTAGCGCGTCTCCTCGATCGCCCCGTCGAGCATGCGCCGAACCACGACGGTGGCCTCGAGCAGGTCGCCCCGATACTTCGGGAACACCTTCCCCCGGGAGGGCTCGCCGACCCGGTGACCGGCGCGCCCGATCCGCTGCAGGCCGCGACTGACGGAGCCCGGCGATTCGACCTGGATCACGAGGTCCACCGCGCCCATGTCGATCCCGAGCTCGAGCGAGCTGGTGGCGACGATCGCCTTCAACACGCCGCGCTTCAGATCGTCCTCGATCTCGAGCCGTTGCTCCCGCGCGATCGAGCCGTGGTGCGCGCGGACGAGCTCCTCGCCGGCGAGCTCGTTCAGCCGGGCCGCGAGCCGCTCGGCGAGGCGCCGGGCGTTCACGAACACGATCGTCGAACGGTGTGCGCGGATCAGCTCGAGGAGCCGAGGGTGGATCGCCGGCCAGATCGACGCGCGCGGCGGCGCCGTCCCCGGCGTCGCGGGCCCCTCCATGACCGGCATCCGCTGCGGCGTCTCCGCCACGTCGGACAGCTCGGCCATGTCCTCGACGGGGACGACCACCTCGACCTCCATCGGCTTGCGGTGACCCGCATCGACGATCGTGACCTCGCGCGGGCCGACGGCGGTCTGGCCCCCGAGGAACCGCGCGATCTCCTCGAGCGGGCGCTGCGTCGCGGACAGGCCGATCCGCTGCGGAGGTTCGTGTGCGATCTCCTCGAGGCGTTCGAGGGACAGCGCGAGGTGCGCGCCGCGCTTGCCGCCCGCCAGCGCGTGGATCTCGTCGACGATCACGCACCGCACGCTCCGCAGGATCTCGCGGGTCTGCGAGGTCAGCATCAGGTACAGGGACTCGGGCGTCGTGATCAGGACGTCCGGCGGCCGGGTCTGGATCCTGCGGCGCTCGCTGGCGGGGGTGTCGCCCGTTCGCATCGCGACCCTGGGCTCGTGCACGTGCTCGCCGAGGCGCTCGGCCGCGAGCGAGATCCCGGCGAGCGGCGCCCGGAGGTTCTTCTCGATGTCGACCGCGAGCGCGCGGAGCGGCGACACGTACAGCACGCGACAGCGGCGGTCGGCCGCGGGCGGAGGCTCGGTCATGACGCGGTCGAGCGCCCACAGGAACGCGGCGAGGGTCTTCCCCGACCCGGTGGGCGCGAGGATCAACGAATGTCCGCCGCCCGCGATCGCCGGCCACCCCTGCGCCTGCGCCGGCGTCGGCGCGTCGAACGT
>DATFEU010000139.1:0-4993 GCA_035250725.1 Actinomycetota bacterium | reverse complement strand
CGCGTGACGGGCAGGTTCGTCCGGATCCTGGTCGTCGGCCTCGTGGGACTCCTGTTGCTGTACACGACGGCGTTCTTCTTCAGCCTGTTCGGGATCGACCTGTACTTCTGGGCGAACCCGACGCCGGTGGGCATCGGGATCAGCGTGCTCATCTGCGTGCTGGCGGCGATGAGCCTGATCGCTGACTTCGCCGTGATCGAGACGGGCGTGCGAGGCGCCGCGCCGCGCGAGTGGGCGTGGTACTGCGCCTACGGGCTGCTCTCGAGCCTGGTCTGGCTGTACCTTGAGATCCTCCGGCTGCTCGCACTCCTTAGACGCGGCGGCTAGGGGAGCCTTCGCGGGTCACCGCCGAGGACCCCTGACCTCGACGGGGATCCGCTGCACCGAGTTGTTCGCGAAGCCGTGGTAGTTCCAGGGGGGGTCGAGCGGCTGCGTGGTGCCGTTCGCGTCGGTGGCGCGACAGGACAGCTCGAACTCCCCCGCCTCCGATGCGTCCCACTCGAACGAGAACGGCACCCACGCGAACGGAGACGCGGCCTCGCCGAGCGTCGCGTCGGCCCAGGTGGAGCCGCCGTCCTGGCTGACCTCCGCGCGTTCGATCGGCGCCCATCCGGACCACGCACGGCCGTTGAGCACGTGGCGGCCCACATCGACGAACCGCCGTCGCGTGAGGAAGTCCGGGATGCCCGGAGGGACCATCAACGCGCGCGGGTTCATGCGCGTGACCGGCGTGCCGTCGTCCTCCGGACGCTGACGGAAGCGGTAGACCATCTGCTGGAAGCCCTCGAACGGCTCGGCCACGGCGGTGATCCGCCTGAGCCACTTCACGCTCGTCATGCCGTACCAGCCGGGGACGACGAGGCGCAGCGGATAGCCATGCTGGGGCGGCAACGGTGCGCCGTTCATCTCGTAGGCGAGCAGCACCTCGTCGCGCATCGCGTCTGCGATCGTGAGGCTGCGCTCATAGTCGTGCTCGACCTCGCCCTGGATCCCGCGGTCGGCACCCGCGAACACGAGCTCGACCGCCTCGTCCTCGATCTCCGCCTCTTCGAGGAGCGGCCGGAGGGGCGTCCCCGTCCACTCGGCGGTCCCGATCGCCTCGGTGAGCCACGGTTGCGAGATCGGCCGAGGCGACAGTCGCGCGCGACCGTTCCCGGCGCACTCCATCGTGACCGGCAGCGTCACCTTCGGCCGAGACCGCAGGTCAGCGATCGAGAGCTCGATCGGGTTGCGGACGAGGCCGTCGATCGAGAGTAACCACGCGTCTTCATCGGCTTCCGGCACGTCGAAGTGGATCAAGAGGTAGTGCATCCCCGGCGGCGTGATGTCGTGGCGGAGGGCTTCGAGGTGCATCCCGTGGTTCCGCAGCGCGAGTTGAAGCTCGTCCCGGGTCACATCCTCGGACGCCGAGACGCCCTCGGGCAGGCCGGTCGTCTCGGCGCCGCTCACCCGTCCTCCGGACTCCACGAGGGCTCGGCGCCCGAGCCGATCCAGAACGTCTGACTCCCGTCGGCCCGCATCAAGTACATGTGCAAGTTCGCCGGTCCCCCCGAGATCTGTGCGTAACGCTGGGGGGTGGATGCGATGATCCACTGCCCGTCTGGAGACCAATCGATCACGAGACGGCCCTTCTCGGGCACGTCCTCGATGAAGACCCGCTCGCCCGACCCGTCCGGCCGGACCGTGACGAACGATGCATCCTCGGACAGGAGGATCCGCTGTCCATCGGGCGTCCATCCGAGGACCAGGGCTCGTTCGTCTCGCAGCCTCGCTGCATCGGCCCCGTCGGCCGCCATCACGTAGGGATGCATGCCCTCCGCCGTGAAGAGCGTGAACCCGATCCGATCGCCGTCCGGCGACCACTCCGGCCCGTCGGCGACCTCGTTCGTCCGCGCGAACAACTCCGTCACCACCCCGGAGCCATCGGATGCAAGGGTCGCCACCCCTCCCCGGAAGTCGGTAGAGCCCCCGTCGTCGAAGGCGAACGCGATGGTCTCGCCGTCCGGCGACCACGCGGGAGCGGTCTCATCCCCCGGCAGGTCCGTGAGCTGTTCGATCTCAGACCCGTCCGCGTTCATCATGTACAGGTTGAAGCCTTGCTCCCCAGCGCCTGCCCCCGCGTACACGATCTTCGAGCCATCGGGTGACCAGTCGGGCCACGTGGTTGGGGCTCGTGAGCTCTTGCGTGGTCGACAGGACGAGTTCCCCACCCGGTGTCACGAACTCGACATGGTTGCCCTGCCCGATCGCGATCAGGCCGTCCGGCGCACGCGTCCAGGGTCCGCCGAGCTTCTGCGGGCCGACGCACCTGCCGCCCCGGATCCGTTCGAAGGTGATCTCGTCCCCCCGGACCGACCAGGTGTACGCGGCGGGACGGGAGTCTCCACCGCCCCCGAGGTCCTTGGGTTCAAGGCAGAAGCCCGACACGGGAGTGAAGACGACGGCGTTCGGCTTCTGGAGAAGGAGCGACCCCGCCTCGGCCGCCGCGATGGTGTCATCCGAGAAGTACACGCTGTAGGTCTCGCCGTCGATGTGCATCGCACAATCGACGCCGCGGGATCCCCCGCATCCGCCCGCCGGGGACACGAGATAGCTCGCAACCCCCAGGGCCAACTCGGTCGGTCCCGATCGATCCTTCTCCGCGGATCCATCACCTGCCCCGGGAACGACCGGTCCTGAGGAGGTGACCCACCAGTCATAGAGGCTGAGGTCGGCGAGATCGTTCCGGACGGCATGCGCATAGATCGACGCGTTCTCGTCCGTCCACTCGATGTGCGACTGGTCCGGCGCGCCGCCTGAACCGAAGAGGCCCGGTTGGCGGTTCCGCTCGATCGTGTAGCACAGGACACGCCCCGAGGGCTCGCCTCCGATCGTGTACGGCCCAACGGCGATGTGCTCGGTCGCGCACTCTCCCTCGGGGGCTTGCGTGTTGTTGGCGTTCACCTGCAAGGCCTCGTCCATCTCGTCGCGGGTCTGGAAGATCTGGTACAGGACCTCGACCTCCTCGGTCCGGCACACGAGCGATGCCCGCTCGCCATGGAGCGGCTCCGCCCGATCGAGCGGGAGGCACTCGCCGCCGACGTCGCCGGGGATGTACGTGAGCAGCAGTTCCTCATCGGCCGTGAGCGCGCGCTCCACCGTTCGGAACGCCGGTGACGGTGTCGGGCTCGGCATCGTCGCCTGCGGCGAGTTCCCGTCTTCGCCCGTGCCCCTCGGTGCGTCTCCCTGGAACAGGGACGCCGCGAGGATGCCGACGACCAGCGCGACACCGGCCGCGAGGGCGGGGAGGAGACGGCGGCGCAGCGATCGCTTGTCCGGACCACCGGGAGCGGTTCCGCCCCCGAGGCCGAGCGCGCGCGAGGCCTCTCGGGCCAGCACGCCCGCGCTCGGATACCGACCCGCCGGGGCCTTCGCCATCGCCGTCGCGACCACCTGGTCGATCCCGCGGGGAAGGTCGGGCTCCGTCGCCGTGATCGCCGGAGGCGCCTCCTGGAGGTGCGCGTACATCAGGGCCGCGTCGTTGTCCGACTGGAACGGCGGTCGGCCGGTGAGGCATTCGAAGAGCACGCACCCGAGGGAGTAGACGTCGGTCCGAGCGTCCGGTGTGCCGCCCTGGAACTGCTCGGGGGCGGCGTAGTCCAAGGTCCCCACGAACTGTCCCGTGCCGGTCACGCCCGAGTCGCTCGCCGAGCGCTTCGTGAGCCCGAAGTCCGACAGGTAGACGTGCACCGTCTCGTCCTCGCCCCTCGCCCGAGCGAGCAGGACGTTGCCGGGCTTCACGTCACGGTGGACGAGTCCCTGCTCGTGCGCGGCGTCGAGCGCAGCCGCGACCTGCCGGACGATCGCGATCGCGCGCGCGGGGTCGAGCGCTCCCCTCTCGTGCAGCACCGTGCGGAGATCGCTCCCCTCCACGTAGCGCATCGCGATGAACAGATCTCCCCCCGAGGCTCCCGCCTCGTAGATCGGGATCACGTTCGGATGGTCGAGCGACGCCGCGAGGCGAGACTCGCGGATGAACCGTTCGCGGAACCGATCGTCCTCCGCGAGCTGAGGCGCGAGGACCTTCAACGCGACCTTGCGCTGGAGCCACTCGTGCTCGGCGAGGTAGACGACGCTCATCCCGCCTCGGCCCAGGGTCCCCCCGATCCGGTAGCTCGCGAACTCGGTGCCAGGAGGCAGGTCGATGCGGCTCGGACGCACGGCCGGCCGGTGCGCCTCGGCACGTTCGAGTGCGGAGTCCCGGCGGAGGATCCGTTCGTGGAGCTGCTGGAGCTGCGTGGAAGGATCGGCACCCAGCTCTCTGGCGAGCACCTCGCGCGCTCGTTCGTAGGTCGAGAGAGCCTCCGCTTGCCTCCCCGACGCGTAGAGGGCCTGCATCAGGTTCGCCCACATCCGTTCGCGGAGCGGATAGCGGGCGGTGAGCGCTTCGAGCTCGGAGACCACGGTCGAGTGCCCGCCCGTCGCGATCTCGGCGGCGATCCGGTGCTCGAGCGCGGACAGGTGAAGCTCCTCGAGGCGAGCGACCTCCCCGCGCAGGGACGGCTCGTCGGCGAGGTCCGACAGCGGCGCCCCTCTCCACAGGGTGAGCGCATCCGAGAACCGGTCGGCGGCGGCGGCGGGATCGGCCGCCGCGAGTGCCTTCGCCTCCTTCGCGATCGCTTCGAACCGAGCGGCGTCGATCTCCCCTGTCTCGGCATTCAGCACGTAGCCGCCGTCCGTGCCGGCCACGCGTTCCTCGCCGAGGACCTTCCTGAGCCGGTAGACGTAGGTCTGCAGGGTGTTCCGAGCCGTCTCCGGAGGGTCCTCGCCCCAGAGCCCGTCGATCAGTCGGTCGGCGTGGACCGGATGGTTCGCCCGGAGGACCAGGTGCGCGAGCACGGCGCGCTGCTTTGGGCCGCCGAGCGCCAGCGGGCCGTCCTTCCCGACGACCTCCAGCGGACCGAGCACGCGGAATTCCACGGCGCGAACGGTACACGCACTTCCCCAGGAAGGG
>DATFEU010000138.1:0-2505 GCA_035250725.1 Actinomycetota bacterium | reverse complement strand
GCGTTCGCCACCAGGATGTCGAGCCCGCCGAACCGCTCGACGACCTTCTCGACGAGCGCGTCGATCGCCGCCGGATCGCGCACGTCGCACGGCGCGGCGACGGCTCCGGCGATCCCGAGGTCGGCGCCGCTCCGCGACGCGAGCCCGACGCGCACGCCGTGGTCGGCGAGGGACCTCGCCACCGCGGCCCCGATGCCGCCGCTCGCCCCGGTGACGAGGGCGGTCCTGCCGTCCAGCTCCTCCATGTCGTGCTCCCTCCTTCTCGTCGTTTCGACCGAGATCATCGGGCGAGCATCCACGGCGGGCGCGCGCAGGGCAAATGCGGAGGGTGGGCTCGCTCGCTACCAGATCGTGCGGACGGGGAACCGGCGGATCCGATCGTCGCCGGAGACGAGGTCGAGATCCTCGACGAGGGCCTGAGCGACGAGCATCCGATCGAACGGGTCGGCGTGGATCGCCGGCAGCTCCGGAAGCGCCGCGACGTGGCGTTGGTGGTTGGGAAGGAGCTCGTACCCGAAGTCTCGTACGAGCCCGTCGAAATACGTCTCCGGCGGTTCCGGCAGCGTGAGGCGTCCGGCGAGCGCCTTCGTCGTCAGCTCCCAGGTCGTTGCCACGCTGATCGTCACGAGATTCGATCGGTCCTCGATCAGCGCAGCGACGGCGGAGGGGAGCCGCTCATCGGCGAGGGTCGCCCAAAGGACGGTGTGTGAGTCGAGAAGGACCCTCACTCGAGCGGGAATCCCGGGAAGATCTGCCAGGGGAGGGGCTCGTCGAAGTCGTCGGACATCCAGATCTTCCCCTTGTCGCGTCCGAGCGGTCTCTTGCCGGGCGCCCCCTCGATCGGGACCAGCTTGGCCACCGGCTTGCCGGCCCGGGCCACGACGATCTCCTCTCCGCGCTCGACCCGCTCGAGCAGCCTCGAGAGGTGGGTCTTCGCCTCGTGGACGTTCACGGTCTCCCGGTGCGCGATCTCATCGGCCGTGGCCATGAGGAGAGGGTCTCTAGTCAAGAGAACTAAGTCAAGATGACCCGCTCACGGCGCGTACGACCCGCCTCACCCTCGCCGGCGTCATCCGGGTCGCGCCCGCCTGTTCGAGCCACGCGAAGATGTCCGGGCGCATCCCGAGCGCCGTCACCCCGATCACGTCCCCGCGCTTCGAACGCGACAGCACCCCGCGCATCCCCGCGAGCTCGTCCGCGTACACGTCGAGCTCCACGGCGCCGCCGTCGCGGGCGCCCGCCGCGAGCCGTTCGATCACGGCCTCGCGCTCGCGGCCGCGGAGGTATCGCAGCAGCTCGGCGATCGCGACGTGGTCCGAGCCGCGCGCCGCCCGGTACGCGTAGTCGTGCAGGATCTTGTCGGTCCGGTCGCCGGCCGCGCAGATCACGATCCAGACCTCGCGCCCGGGCCGGCGCAGCCCGCCGAGGATCTCGGTGAGGCCGATCATCCCGGCCTCGTTGTGCGCGTAGTCGACGACGACGACGCGCCCGTCGAGCTCGAACAGGTTCGCCCGGCCCGGGTTGCGTTCGGGGTCCATGACGAAGGTCTTCAGCCCCTTCGAGACCGCGCGTTCGGGCAGGCCGACGGCGAGCGCGGCCGAGGCCGCCTGCATCGCGTTCATGACGTTGTGACGCGAGATGCCGGCGATCGTGACCGGCACGTCGAGCAGCGGGACGAGCGGATGCGACCGCGAGCCCTCGAACACGGTCATCGCCCCATCGAACGGAACGGTGGCGCGCCCGCCCTCTGAGAGCGCGTCGCGGATCGCCGGGTGCCACGGATCGAGCGAGCAGAGCCACGGCCGCCCCGTCGCGACCCGCCGCATCGAGAGCACCCGCGGGTCGTCGGCGTTCAGCACGTCCCACCCATCCGGCCGCGTGATGCGCGTGATCGTCGCCTTCACCTCGGCGAGCTGGTCGAGCGTGTGGATCCCGTGCAGGTCGAGGTGGTCCTCCGAGACGTTCGTGACGATGGCGACGTCGTTGTGCAGCACGCCGATCCCGCGGAGCAGGATCCCGCCCCGCGCGGTCTCGAGCACCGCCACGTCGGGTTCCTGTGCGAGCGCCGTCGCCGCGCCCCCGAACCCCGAGTAGTCGCCCTCCTCCACCAGTTCCCCGTCGCCGCGGAAGACGCCGTCGGTCGACGAATACGCGACCGTCTTCCCCGCAGCCCGAACCATGTGCGCGAGCAGCCGGACGATGGTCGTCTTGCCGTTCGTGCCGGTCACCGAGATCACCGGTCGGTCGGGGTCGGACACGACCGGCTCGTCACCGGCCTCGGCGGCCCGCAGCCGCTCGCCGGCCTCGACGAGCATCCGTTCGACCGACCGGCGCCCGCCCACCTCGTGCACGAGAGGCGCGACCTCCGCGCCGAGCGCCTCGGCAGCCGTCCGGCGGCGCCAGGGGAACGCGACCACGACCTGATCGGGTTCGGGACCGGGCCGGGCGCGGACCGCGAGTCGGATGCCGGCCGCGCGCGCGAGCCGCCACGTCAGCCGCCCGGCG
>DATFEU010000123.1:0-4827 GCA_035250725.1 Actinomycetota bacterium | reverse complement strand
GAGGACGCGGAGGCCCGGCTGCAGGAGACCGGGCAGGAGCGCCTCTTGCAGGTGATCGGCGAGACGGCCCGCCTGGAACAACGCGAGGTGCTCGAGATCCTCACGCCGGCGACGCCTGGGTACGAGGCCGCGGCGGTCACGTGCTCGACCGAGGACGAGCAGGCGACGCCCGAGTGCTCGTTCGACACGCTGGCCGACCAAGAGGTCGTGTTCCTCGACCGGGACGGGCAGACGAAGTACCGGCTCGGACCCGTCGAGCTCACCGGCGACGCGATCGACCGGGCCGCCGCCATCCTCGACACGGGCGGCGGGGGCGCCGTCGCTCAGGGGTGGCAGATCCAGTTCGACCTCACCGACCAGGGGGGCGACACCTTCGCCGACGTGACCACGCGGCTGCAGGGCCGCCAGCTCGCGATCGTCGTCGACCAGCAGGTGATCTCGGCGCCCACCGTGCAGAACGCGATCACCGGCGGCACTGGGGTGATCACCGGCAGCTTCACCGAGGCCCGGGCCAAGGACCTGGCGACTCAGCTGAACGCCGGGGCGTTGCCCGTGGCCCTCACGACGCAACAGGTGCAGACCGTCAGTCCCACGCTCGGCGACGAGTCGCTCGAGCAGGGGCTCGTCGCCGCCGTCGCCGGCCTCATCCTGCTCTGGCTGTATCTCCTCTTCTACTATCGGGTGCTCGCGATCGTCGCCTGGATCGGGATGGCGATCTGGGGGTTCCTCGCGATCTCGCTCGTCGCCATCGCCGGCCAGGCGATCGGCTACAACCTGACGCTCGCCGGTGTCGCGGGACTGGTGATCTCGCTCGGCGTGACCGCGGACTCGTACATCGTGTTCTTCGAGCGGTTGAAGGACGAGGTCCACGCCGGCAAGTCGCCCCGATCGGCGGTGGGGCCGGGCTTCCAGCGCTCGTTCAGGACGATCGTGGCGGCCGACCTCGTCACCGCGATCGCGGCGCTCGTCCTCTACCTCACGGCGATCTCTTCCGTCAGGGGGTTCGCCCTGACGCTCGGGGTATCCGTCCTGCTCGACCTGTTCGTCGTGTACTTCTTCAAGCGCCCGGCCGTCTCGCTCCTCGTCCGGAGCGATCGAGCCGTCAACTGGCGCTGGTTCGGCGTGAAGGCAGCCCTGGCCGCCGACCGAGAGGCCGCGCCCGCTCCCCCGGAGCCGGCTCCCGCGATCGCGGGGGGATCCGGATGAGCCTCCGCCGCGCCCTCGACACCTTCCGCGGATACCGCCACCCCGAGTTCCGCATCGTCCAACAGCGGCGCCGGTGGGCGATCGTGTCCGGGGTGGTGATCGCCGTCTCCCTGCTCGGGCTGCTGTGGCGCGGCCTCAACTACTCGATCGACTTCACCGGCGGGACGCTGATCGAGTATGAGCTGGGGACGGACGCGAGCGTCGAGGAGATCCGGGAGCTCCTGGGAGCTGAGCCGTACGCGCGCGAGAGCGCCGAGGTGCAGATCGCGGGCGGCGACCGCGTTGCGATCCGCACGACGGCCCTCACCGACCTGTCCGCCGAGGAGCGCACGCAGCTGTTCGACGACCTCGCGGACCAGGCGGGGATCGTAGCCGACGACATCAGCGCGCAGGTCGTCGGCCCGACCTGGGGCGAGCAGATCTCGCGCCAGGCGTTGATCGGGCTCCTCATCGTCCTGCTCGCGATCACGCTGTACATCACGCTGCGCTTCGAGTGGAAGATGGCGCTCGGGGCGATGGTGGCGATGCTGCACGACGTCGTGGTCACGGCGGGCGTCTACGCACTCACGGGCCGGGAGGTCTCGCCGGCGACCGTGATCGCGATCCTCACGATCCTCGGTTTCTCGCTGTACGACACCGTCGTGATCTACGACAAGGTCAAGGAGAACGTCGAGTCCACCGCCGCGCTCGGGAAGGACACGTACGAAGGCGTCGCGAACGACTCGATGAACCAGGTGCTCATGCGCTCGGTCAACACATCGCTCGTGGTCGTGCTCCCGATCC
Source organism: Actinomycetota bacterium (assembly GCA_035250725.1). Classification (GTDB taxonomy): domain Bacteria; phylum Actinomycetota; class UBA4738; order UBA4738; family HRBIN12; genus DASSJM01. The sequence goes on along the minus strand of DATFEU010000123.1, from coordinate 2,838 downwards.
TCTCGCTCCTGCTGTTCGGCGGGGACACGCTGAAGGACTTCGCGTTCGCGATGCTGATCGGCGTCATCACCGGCGCGTACTCGTCGATCTTCGTCGCGACGCCGATCCTCGTCGTTCTGAAAGAGCGCGAGACGCGCTACCAGCAGCTCCGGGCGCGCCTCGAGGGACGTCCGAGCGTCCGGCGACTTCGCCCCGTCCCCACGGCGACCTCCGAAGGTCAGGAGGAGCCCGACGTCGCACAGCACCCGGAGGAGCTTGCCGCGGCCGCGACCTCGGCGTCCTCCACGCGCAGTCCGGGGACCTCGTCGTCCAGGCCACGGCCGAAGAGCAAGCGTCGCCCGCCCGCCAAACGCAGGCGGAGGTGAACTCGTGGAGCTCGACCAGCTGAAGGCGCTCGTGCGGGACGTGCCCGACTTCCCCCAGGAAGGGGTCGTCTTCAAGGACATCACGCCGCTCCTCGCGGACGAGCTCGCGTTCTCGACGGCGATCGACCTGACCGTCGTGCACTTCGGTCGCGGCAACGTCGACAAGGTCGTGGGCATCGAGGCGCGGGGGTTCATCCTCGCGTCGCCGGTGGCGTACCACTTCGGCGCGGGGTTCGTGCCGGTCCGCAAGGTGGACAAGCTCCCCTGGGAGACCGAGGCCGCCGAGTACGAGCTCGAGTACGGCACCGCAACGCTCGAGATCCACCGCGATGCGGTCGCCCCGGGCGAGCGGGTCCTGATCGTCGACGACGTGCTCGCGACGGGGGGGACCGCGAGGGCCACCGCCGAGCTCGTCGAGCGGATCGGCGGCAAGGTGGTCGGCATCGCCTGCCTGATCGAGCTCGGGTTCCTGAACGGGCGGGACAAGCTCGAGGGCTACGAGCTGTTCACCCTGCTGCGCTACTGACGCCTTCCGCGGCACTCGTGAGCCGGCCCCGTGGCACCGGCGGCTACACTCCACGACGGAGGTGGGCGTGGAAGGCTCCGAGCAGCTCAAGACCGAGCGACGGGGGGGTCTGCTCTCCCGCCTGCGTCCGGGTGACTCCGAGCCGCGCGACGGGCTCGACGCGCTGACCCGCACGGTCAAGGGCTACAACGCCAAGGCCGACTTCAAGGAGATCGAGCGGGCCTACCGGTTCGCCGCCGAACACCACGAGGGGCAGAAGCGGCTGTCGGGCGAGGACTTCATCGAGCACCCGCTGGCGGTCGCGCAGATCTTGGCCGACCTCGGGCTCGACACCACGACGCTCGAGGCCGCGCTCCTGCACGACACCGTGGAGGACACCGACGTCACGGTGTCCGATCTCGAAGAGGAGTTCGGCCCCGAGGTCGCGCGGATCGTCGACGGGCTGACCAAGCTCGACGCGCTCTCGTTCCGCAGCCGCGAGCACGAGCAGGCCGAGAACGTCCGCAAGATGATCGTCGCGATGGCGGGCGACATCCGCGTCCTGCTGATCAAGCTCGCCGATCGGCTGCACAACATGCGGACGCTGTCCGCGCTCGCGCCGGACAAGCAGCGCCGCATCGCGACGGCCACGCTGGAGATCTACGCGCCGCTCGCGCACCGCCTCGGCGTGCAGCAGGTGAAGTGGGAGCTCGAAGACCTGTCCTTCAAGACCCTCCACCCCGGCCCGTACCGCGAGATCGCGAGCCTCGTGGAACGCCGCCGGGGCGAGCGACAGCAGTACGTGGACGCGGTGCTCGACGCCGCCCGCACGCGACTCCGGGAGGCGGGCGTCAAGGCCGAGGTGATCGGGCGCCCGAAGCACCTGTACTCGATCTACGAGAAGATGGTGATCGGCGGCAAGGAGTTCAACGAGATCTACGACCTCGCCGGCGTCCGCATCCTCGTCGACTCGATCCGCGACGTCTACGCCGCGCTCGGCGCCGTTCATTCGCTCTGGAAGCCGGTGCCGGGCCGTTTCAAGGACTACGTCGCGATGCCCAAGAACAACATGTACCAGTCGCTGCACACCACCGTGGTCGGTCCGCAGGGCCGCCCGATCGAGGTGCAGATCCGCACGAGGGAGATGCACCGCACGGCCGAGTTCGGCATCGCCGCGCACTGGCGCTACAAGGAAGGGCGCGATGGGAAGAAGGCGAAGGAGGCCGCCGACCTCGCCTGGCTCGGCCAGATGCTCGAGTGGCTGAAGGACATGGCCGACCCGCGCGAGTTCATGGAGGGCCTGAAGATCGACCTGTACGGCGGCCAGGTCTTCTGCTTCACGCCCAAGGGCGACGTGCTGAACCTTCCGGCCGGCGCGACGCCGGTCGACTTCTCCTACGCGATCCATACGGAGGTCGGCCATCGGACGATCGGCGCGAAGGTGAACGGCAAGCTGGTGCCGCTCGACTACGAGCTGCGGACCGGCGACACGGTCGAGATCCTGACGTCGAAGGCGCAGGGCGAGGGACCATCGCGCGACTGGCTCCGCTGGGTGAAGACGCCTCGGGCGCGCAACAAGATCCGGCAATGGTTCAGCCGCGAGCGCCGGGAGGACGCCCTCGAGGATGGGCGGGAGCAGCTCCAGCGGCTGATGCGCAAGCAGAACGTCCCGTTCAAGCGCCTCGCGACCGAGGAGGCGCTGGAACAGCTCGCGGACGAGATGAAGTTCCCGAGCCTGGAGTCCCTCTACGTCGCGGTCGGGGAGGGGCACGTCTCGCCGCAGTCGATCGTGGCCCGCCTCGCTCGGTCGCTCCAGGGGACGACCGAGGAAGACGTCACCGAGGTGCCGCTCGCGCGGCCGGTCCGGATCGGCGAACCGTCGGCGACGACGGACGTGACCTCGGGCATCGAGGTCCCGGGCTCGGCCGACGTGTGGGTCCGCCTCGCCCGCTGCTGCACGCCGGTCCC
>DATFEU010000111.1:0-11726 GCA_035250725.1 Actinomycetota bacterium | reverse complement strand
GGCGGGCCTCGAGGGCCGCCCGGTCGCCGGCAAGACCGGAACCGCGCAGGAGTACACGAACGCGTGGTTCTGCGGCTACATCCGCCAGGTGGCCGCCTGCGTCTGGATGGGCTACCCCGAGGGCAACGTCCCGATGAGCGGCGTCACCGGCGGATCCACCCCGGCCGCGATCTGGCACGACTTCATGTCGTTCGCGACGGTCGGGATGCGCGTGCGCGACTACCCGGCGCCCTCGCTCGAGGCCTACGACGCTCCGCAGTACGTCCCGCTCTCCACCTACACGACGGCGAGCGAGTACGTGCCGCCCGCCCCGGCGGAGAGCTCAGGCGAGGACGACGACGGTCACGACGAGGACGGTCACGGCGATGGCCACGGGAACGGTAACGGACACGACTGATCGAGCGATCAGCGGTCGTCCGGAACGCTCACGCGAAGGAGCGAGCGTCCGTCGTGCATCTCGAACTCGGCGTCCGGGAACAGCGCCTCGATGAGCGAACGGCGTTCGATGGTCTGCGCCGGTCGCTCGCCGTCGGGCGTGGCGGAGAACGTGCCGGAGGGTTCGATCTCGAGCGTCAGCCGAGGGCCGACGAGCCAGGCGCGGAGCTCGATGCCCTCGAGGGCGACGCCTTCCTCGAGCGCCTCGGCCGCCGCCTCGCTCGCGACGAGACGGAGATCCTCGATCACCTCTTCGGAGTACCCGACCTGACGCGCGACCGCGCCGACGAAGACGCGGATGGATGCGACGTGCAGGGTGTCGGGCGGGATGCGGATGCTCTGGATCTCGGCCTTGGCGCTCATCGGTCGGGGTCAGTCGGCCGGGAGGTCGTCCGGGCTTTCGACCTGCTCGAAGACCCGGTCCAGCCCGGTGAGGCCGAGGACCTTCCTGGGCGAACCGGTCACGCCGATCAGGACGAAGCGGCCGTCGTGGTCGCGGAGCCGCTTCAGGCAGGCCACGAGCGCCCCGAGGCTGCTCGAGTCCATGAACTCGACCTTGGTCATGTCGATGGCGAGGAAGCCGGTGCCGTCGTCGATCAGGCTGAGGACGTGATCGCGGAGCGCGGGCGAGGTGTGGAGGTCGAGCTCGCCCGCGACCTCGACCACGGTCCACCGCCCCTCCGTTCGGGTTCCCTGGATCACCTCCACTGCCCACCTCCGGGTATCGACGTCGTGGCGCGGCCCGGTTGTCGAAGGGATGTCTCACGGTCGGGGCCGCGTCGGGACCTGCCTAGTATAGGGACATGAGAAGGCCGGCCTCGCGTGACGCCGTCGTCGTCTCGGTGCCCGCGCGACCCGCGTACGTCAGCCTGATCCGAGCCGTCACGGCCTCGGTCGCCTCGCGAGTGCCGCTCTCGTTCGACGCGATCGAGGACCTGATGCTCGCGGTGGACGAGGGATGCGCGCGGCTGCTCGCGGTCGCCGCCGGGGCGACGAGGATGCAGCTCCGGCTGACGGCGTTCGACGACCGCCTCGAGGCGGCCGTCTCGATCGACGCGGAGGTCGCGCCCTGGCCGCCGCCGGGGATCGAGGAGACCTTCTCGTGGCGGGTGCTGTCGGCGCTCGTCGACTCGGTGAGCCTCGACGCCGACGGGGGGCCGACCGTCCGGATGAGGAAGTCCAGGGTCGAGCCGAGCGTCCCGTCGGAGGCCCCGTGAGCGGTCGTCCGCTGGGCTCGATCGACCGCTCGATCGAGGTGGAGCTGTTCGAACGCCTCCCCGACGACCCGTCGGCACGCGATGAGCTGGTCGAGGCGTTCCTGCCGCTCGCGGAGTACCTCGCCCGGCGGTTCGACCGGCGAGGCGAGCCGCTCGACGACCTCATCCAGGTCGCGAGCGTCGGGCTCCTGAACGCGATCGACCGGTTCGACCTCTCGCGCGACGTGCAGTTCTCGACGTACGCGGCGGTCACGATCGTCGGCGAGCTGAAGCGCCACTTCCGTGACAAGGGCTGGGCGATCCGCGTGCCCCGCCGCCTGCAGGAGGTCGCGTTGCGGATCAACGCGGTCCTTCCCGAGCTGGCGCAGGAGCACGGACGATCCCCGACGATCGAGGAGATCGCGACGCGGTGCGAGGCCACGCCGGAAGAGATCCTCGACGCGATGGAGGCGGTGCAGGCGTACTCGACGTCGTCCCTCGACACGCCCGTCGGAGACGACGGTGTCGCACCCGTCGAGGTCCTCGGGGCGGACGACCCGTCGATCGAGATGCTCGAGGGCTGGGCGTCGGTCGCCCCGGCGCTCCAGGAACTGCCCCCGAGGGAGCGGCGGGTCCTCTACCTCCGATTCTTCGAGGGACTCACGCAGTCGGAGATCGCCGAAGAGGTCGGTGTCTCCCAGATGCACGTCAGCCGCATCCTCGCCCAGACGCTGCGCTTCCTGCGGGAGCAGACGGATCCGCCCCGCGGGAGCGGTTCCCGCGGGGCGGATCTGGAGTAGTGGGGCGTTCCTTCCGGCTAGTCGAACGCCGGGATGATGTACCAAGCCAGGAAGGCCAAGATCGCGAGCACGATGATCACGATCGCCGTGTACTTGATCGCGGCGAAGCCCGTCATCCCGGAGCCCGGCTCCGGATCGTGCTCGTGGTAGTCGTAGCTCGGGTGGGTCATCCTCGCCACCTCCCGGGTCGCTCCGTGCGAACCCGCACCGTCGGTACCCGAGGGACCTTCGCGACAAACGCCTACGGGGTTCCGACGGCGGGTCCGTCGTTGATGCTCCGGGTGCTGGGCGACTCCGAGATCTCCTTCAGCGCCTCGCCGACCTGTCGCTCGGACGACAGCGCGACCGCGACGTCGCCGAGCGAGAGCATGCCGACGAGCGTTCCCCGCTTCACCACCGGGAGACGCCTGACCTTCGCGCGTTCCATCACGCCCCGGGCGTCCGCGAGCTCCGTGTCGGGTGTCACGGTCGTCACCGACCTCGTGGCGATGTCGCCGAGCTTCACGGCGTTCGGGTCTTGACGGTTCGCCAACACGCGAACGACGAGATCGCGATCGGTCACGACCCCGACGAGCTCCCCCCCGTCCGTGACCGGCACGGCGCCGATGTCGTACTGGGCCATGAGCCCGGCGGCGTCGCCCGCGGTGCGCTCGGGTCCGAGGGTCTTGGGATCTTCGGTCATCGCGTGTCGTACCTGCATGGCCATGAGGGCCTCCTTGCGAGAGGGGACGCAGCGTGGATTCCCCGCGCCATCGTGCGAGAAACGCGTTTGGGCGCTGCCCGACGCCGGTAACACGAGGGCGTGGGCGAGACCGTGGGCACGGAGGAACCGCGCGGCGGCGGCGGCGGCTCGGATGAGCAGCCGTCCGAGCGGCTCAACCGCGAGCTGATCGAGCTCCTGAACGAGCTCCGCGTCGCGCTTCCCGGCGTCCAGGTCCTGTTCGCGTTCCTGCTGACGGTGCCCTTCAGCGACCGATTCGAGACCCTCACGTCGACCCAGCGCGCCCTGTATTTCGCGACGATGGTGGGGACGACGATCGCCACGGCGCTGTTCATGGCGCCGACCTCGTATCACCGGCTCCGGTTCCGGCAGGGGGACAAGGAACGCATCCTGCGGGACTCGAACGTGTTCGCGATCGTCGGGATCGGATCGATGGCCGTCTCGATCACGCTCGCGATCACGCTCGTGGCAGACCTGCTGTTCGGCGTCGCGGCCGCCGCCGCCGTCGGCGTCGCGGCGATCCTCCTGATGGGAGGCCTCTGGTTCGCGTATCCGCTCTCCCGGCGGGTTCGGGAGGCCGAGTGACGCCGACGCCGATCCCTCCCGCATTCGTCCCGTCGGCAGCGGGGGATACCCGAGCCGTCATGCCTCGACTTCGGATGGTCTCGGCGGATTCGCCGGGCATCGCCCGCGCGCGTGCGGGACGAGGCTTCACCTACGCCCATCCCGACGGGTCGAAGGTCGAGGACGAGGAGACGTTGACCCGCATCCGCGAGCTCGCGATCCCGCCCGCCTGGACCGACGTGTGGATCAGCCGGGACGCGTTCGGTCACCTGCAGGCCGCCGGGACCGACGCGGCCGGGAGGCGCCAGTACCGCTACCACGACCGGTGGCGCGAGCGCCGCGACGCGGAGAAGTTCGACCGGATGCTGGAGTTCGCCCACCGCCTGCCGGAGATGCGAGCGCGGGTCGCGGCCGACCTGCAGCGACGGGATCTCCCGCGGGAGAAGGCACTCGCGACGGCGGTTCGGCTGCTGGACCTCGGCTCGTTCCGGGTCGGCTCCGAGTCGTACGCGCGGCAGAACGGCTCCTACGGCGTGGCGACGATCCAGCGCGGTCACGTACGCGTTTCCGGCGACTCGCTGGTCTTCGACTACCGGGCGAAGAGCGGCAGGCGGCGACGACTCACCCTCGTCGACCCCGAGCTCCGCCCGATCGTGCGCCTGCTGAAGCGGCGACGCCACGAGCATCCCGAGCTGCTCGCGTACCGCAACGGCGTCGGATGGCGCGACGTGCGCTCGCTCGACGTGAACACCTACGTGAAGGAGCTCTCGGGCAACGGGTTCTCGGCGAAGGACTTCCGGACGTGGCACGGGACGGTCCTCGCCGCGGTCTCTCTCGCGCTGGGCGGTCCGGTCCCGGCGGGTGTCACGGCCAGGCGACGCCGGATCACGGCGGCCGTGAAGGACGTGGCCGAGTTCCTCGGCAACACGCCTGCGGTCGCGCGGGCCTCGTACGTCGACCCCCGGCTGTTCGACCGGTTCGATGAGGGCCGGACCGTGGCCGAGGCGCTGGAGCGAGCCGGCCTGGATCTCGAAGCCGGGTCGACCGACGATGCGTTCCGGCCGGGTATCCGAGAGAGGATCGAGGCCGCGGTCCTCGACCTCCTCGAGGATCGCGAGCCCTCGGCCGTGGCCGCCTGAGCGCGCGGTTTGCGGCTCCCGCGCCCGGGGAACAACCGAACCCCCCAGCGAGGACGGGAGTGACGTCCATGCGTGTCCCGCACGCTCCGACCGAGGTCACCGAGGCGATCGACGGCGATCTGTTCCTCACCGTGCTCGACGAGGCGCTCGGCGCGCTCGAGGATGCCGAGATCCCCTACGTGCTGATCGGCGGGATCGGGTCGGCCGTGTTCGGCCGGGACCGCGGTACCCGGGACATCGACCTGTTCGTTCGCCCGGAGACGGCGCGCAAGGTCCTCGGGGTCCTCGACGAGCGGGGTTTCGAGACCGACGAGTTCGCCGAGCACTGGCTCTTCAAGGCCAGGAGGCACGGCGTGCTGGTCGACGTGATCTTCCGTTCCACCCGCGACATCCTGCTCGGGGAAGAGATGCTCGAGCGGTCGCGCCTGATGCCGTTCCGCGAACGGACGATCCGCGTCGCCCCGCCGGAGGACCTCGTCGTGATGAAGGCGTGCGCCGCGAGCGAGGACACGCCCCGGTACTGGTACGACGCGGCGGCGATCGTGGCGCAGTCCGAGCTCGACTGGGACTACCTGGTCGCTCGGGCGCGACAGCACGGGCCCCGGCGACTCCTCAGCCTCTTGCTGTTCGCCTCGTCGATCGACATCGTCGTGCCGTCCGACCCCATCGAGTCGCTCTACGAGACGATCCGGTCCGGAGGATCCGCATGAGCGCCGACGAGCACGAGTACGTCGCGGCACACGTCCACGAGGCCCTGGCTCGTGACCCGAGGGTCAACGAGCCCGAGCTGCAGGTCTCGGTCGTGAAGGACCGTGTGCTGATCACCGGCGTCGTCCCGACCGAGGAACGTCGCGCGGCGGTGACCGACGTCGTCCGGGAGGAGTGTCCGGGCCTCGAGGTCGAGAACCGAACCACGGTCGCGCGGCTCCCGGACGCGGGAGACACGGAGCGTCTGCGATGATCCACGTCGCCGCCGTCGGTGACGTGCACGTCGGCCCCGACTCGGCGGGGGTCCTCCGGCGGCAGATCGCCTCGGTTCCCGAACGCGCAGACCTGCTGCTGATCGCCGGCGACCTCACGAAGTCGGGCGCGCTCGAGGAGGCGGAGGTCGTCGCGGCCGAGCTGCAGGGCCTCCCGGTGCAGGTCGTCGCCGTCCTCGGCAACCACGACCACCATTCGGATCGGCCGGCGGAGATCGCGGCCCTCCTGCGCGACGTCGGCGTCGCGGTGCTCGAGGGCGACGCGATCCGGATCGACACGCCGAACGGCTCGGTGGGCGTCGCGGGCGTGAAGGGGTTCGGTGGCGGGTTCGCCGGCGCGAACGCCGCCGAGTTCGGCGAGCTCGAGATGAAGGCGTTCGTCCGCCATTCGAAGGATCGCGCCGAGGCGCTCGAGTCGGCGCTCGGTTCGCTCGACACCGACGTGCGGATCGCCCTCCTCCACTACGCCCCCGTTCGGGAGACGCTCCAAGGCGAGCCGCCGGAGATCTTCCCGTTCCTCGGGAGCTTCCTGTTCGGCGAGGCGGTGGACCGGGCGGGCGCCGACCTCGTCGTCCATGGGCACGCGCACCGCGGCATCGAGCACGGCCTCACGCCCGGCGGCGTCCACGTCCGCAACGTCGCACAGACGGTGATCCGCCAGGGGTACGCGGTGTACGGGTTCGACGAAGTGCGCGGCGGCGACCGGGTCACGACCGCCGCCGCGTCCGCGAGCGTCCCTGGCCCGGCGCCTTCGGATCGCTGAGGCCCGCGGGCGTTAGGCGCCCGCTTCGCTTCGTTCCCGTGTTTGAGCCTGTTCGCGCAGCATCGAGTGGATCTCGTTCACCTTGCGCTCGATCCGGTCGGTCCCGTCCTTGGATTCGGCGCTCCCGTGGTGGATCAGGACCGCGGCGAGGACGACGAAGGAGAACAGCTGGAGGAACTCGGACTGCCAGTTCTCCAGCGTCGACTGTCCGAAGTGGAACCAGAACTCGGAGAGGCGAGCGGTCTCACCATGCTCCGCTTGCTCGGAGGCGTACACCTGCCACTCGGCCACGCCCTGCGCCGCCCAGCTCACGAGGAACAGGACGGCGAAGGCGAGGCTGAGCCCGAAGTTCCGCCAGATCTTGCGGACGCCGGATGACCGGCGCTCCCGGACCACGCTGCGCACCAGCATGCCGAGCAGGAAGCTCGCCACGCCGACGAGCACGATCAGCGTGATCCACAGGGCGATCTCGGTCATGGAGCGAGCTCTAGATCCAGCGCCGTCGGCGAGCCGGTCGGCGGACCATGACGGTTCGTCCGCCCCGGCCTCGACGGAAGAGCAGGAGCAGCAGCAGCACGGCCGCGACCGCGATGATGACCCACACCCATGGTTCCATGTCCTTCTCCTCTCGTTGGTGTTCCCCGATGTGCGATGCGTACCCCACGGAGGTCCGCGCAACACGCGCCAGATCGCTCGATCGCCGACGTTCCGGGTGCATGAGCTCCGGCCGGTCTGGGTATCCCCAAGTGGTCCCGACCTCGAAGGAGGGTCGTTCCATGCATGATCGAAGGGAACGCACGATCGAGGGTTGGACGATGGCCGCATCTCCCAGCCCGCAGCGGGTTCGGTGGGGCGCGGTCTTCGCGGGCGTCGTGTTGGGGCTCGCGCTCCTCGCGTTGCTCACCACCCTCTGGTTCGCGCTCGCGTACAGCTCCGGCGTCGACACGGTCCGCGACAACCTCGAATGGTTCGTCGGCGGCACCGCGGTGGGCGCCCTGTTCGTCGGAGGTCTGCTCGCCGGATGGCTCTCCGGCGTCCGTGGCGCAGGGTCCGGCTTGTTCAACGGCATCACGATGTGGGGCCTGATCCTGATCGTGGCCGTTGCGGTCGGACTGCCGGCCATCTTCAACGTCTTGAACCTCGGCCGGGTGACCTCGATCACCGACGAGGGCGGCCTGATCGGCACCGGCGTCGACGAGACGCTCTGGGCGACGTTCTGGACGATCCTCGGAGGGTTCGTGGCGTCGGGCCTCGGAGGGATGATCGGGGGCGCCGTCACGATGCCGGCGAACGCGCGGCTCCAACCACAGGCCGTCGTGGAGACTGGCGACGAACACGATCACGACGTTCGCGATCGTGACCACGACGATCTCGATCTCGATGAGGAACATGAGCACGAGCGCGAGGCCGTGGGGACACGTCGCGCGTCCTGACCGAACGAACCAGCGAACCGAAGGCCCGGCTCTCGCGAGCCGGGCCTTCGCTCTGTCTGAGTCCTCGGTCCCGTTAGTTCGCGCCGACGGGGAGGAGCTCGTTCAGGACCTCGACCTCCGTGGGCCGTCTTCCCCGGACCGCCGAGATGAACTCGTGCCGAGGTTCGTGCTGCCAGCACACGTCCGTCTGGTTGTACCGGGACAGAACCGTGTCGCATCCCTCGGAGTCGCAGACGCGACCGTTCCCGAAGGTCGGCTGTCGCCGTCCGGACATGCCCGGCCGGGAGCCGAGCAACCGGAGCCGGTCCTGGTCGAAACCGATCGTCGCCGTGTCCATCCGGTCTCCTTGCAGCGCCGTCGCCCGCGCGATACCCCCCTCCCCGAACCTCCAAACGGGAAAGAGGCGGGGTTTTCCCGCGCTGCCGATCGGGACGAACGACCGTCGGACTTCGGCTCGATCGGCTGCTCGTGGTCCTTCGGGTTGCGCTTCGAGGCAAATCCGTCCAGGATGCCTCCGTCCCATGACCAAGGAGTTCACCGTGCCCGGGGGTCGCTCCCTTCTCGCTCTCGCGTTCGCCCTCGCCTTCTCGCTCGCCGCGTGTGGAGGTGACGACCCCGGGTTCGAGATCGTCGAGATCCCGTCCGGCGAGCCCGTCGTGATCGGCGTGAGCACGATGCTCGAGGGTGAGCTCGCCTCGACCGGAACGGCGCTCCGGGATGCGGCGACGCTCGCCGGCGAGGGCGTCACGATCGCCGGACACGAGGTCGAGTTCGTCGCCACCGACGACGGGTGCACGGTCGACGGGGGCGGCGTGGCCGCCGAGGAGCTCGTCGCGACCGACCACCTGGTCGGGGTCGTCGGCCCGTCGTGCTCGGACGCCGTCCTCGGGTCGCAGCCGGTGTTCGAGGAGGCGGGCATCACGCACATCTCGCAGCTGTCGACGAACATCGCCATGACCGACCCCGAGGATCGCGAACCGTACCCGACGTTCCTGCGGACGGCGTTCAACGACAGGATCCAGGGACAGCAGCAGGCCGCGTTCGCCGAACGGCTGCTCGGCGCCGACTCCGCGTTCATCGTGTACGAGGCTTTCCGGTACGGTGGGGCGAGCGATACGTTTCGCACGAGCTTCCCCGGAGAGCTCGTCGGCGACGTCGGGTTCGAGGACGAAGGCGAGTTCCCCGACATCGTGTCGCAGATCACGGAGGCGAACCCGGACCTCGTGTACTTCGCCGGGTTCTATCCGACGGGCATCCCGTTCGTCGAGGCACTCCGGGGCGGCGGCTACGGCGGCCCCGTCCTCGCCGGCGATGCGATGTACGACCAGAAGCTGATCGACGGCCTCGGCGAGCTCGCGGAGCAGGAGCTGTATGTCACGCTCCCGTCGCCGCCGCTCGGTGGCCAAGAGTTCGAGGACTTCGACTCGAGGTATCAGGAGGCGTACGGGGCCGACCCGACCACGACGCCGTTCAGCGCAGAGTCCTTCGACGCGGCCCGGGCGATCATCCTTGGACTCCAGGCCGACGGGGTGGTCGAGGAGACCGACGGCGGCATCGAGGTCGACCTCGGCACGCTGAACGACGCGATCCGTGAGGTCGCGTTCGACGGCGCGTCGGGACCCGTTCGGTTCGACGACAGCGGAGACCGCGTCGCCGAGGGGCTCACGCCCGTCACGGTCTTCGTCGTCCGCGATGGAGCGTTCGTCCCGGTGAACGAGTCGTAGGCTCGCCGGTCGTTCTCAGAATCCCCGACGTCGGGGCGAAGGTGCCGAGGCGGGCAACGACCTGTGCAGAAAGGCGCAGGATGACTCCGGATGATCGATGAGCGGATGCGCGTCGTCGAAGCGCTCGCGGAGGGTGGATGCGTCGCACCCGGCGAGGAAGCTGACGCGCTCCTCGACACCAGCCGCGGGGGCCTCGGCACGATCGACGAACTCGTCGCCCGGCGGCTGCGTGGGGAGCCGCTCGCGTGGATCACGGGCTGGGCAGTGTTCTGCGGCCTGCGGGTTCGTGTCGACCGGGGGGTGTTCGTGCCCCGGCCGCACACGGAGGGACTGGCTCGTCGCGCCGCCGACGCCCTGCCGGACACGGGGACCGCGGTCGACCTGTGCACCGGGAGCGGCGCCGTCGCGGCCGTCATGCGGGCCGCGCATCCGGACGCCGACGTCTTCGCCACCGACGACGACCCGAAGGCGATCGCGTGCGCCCGCGGGAACGGCGTCCGTGCACTCGAGGGCGATCTCGATGCGCCGCTGTCACCCTCGCTCCGCGGTCGGGTCGACGTCGTGACGGCCGTGGTCCCCTACGTGCCGAGCGAGGAGCTGCACCTGCTGCCGCGGGACGTCCTCGCGAACGAACCGCCCCGCGCGCTCGACGGCGGGCCCGCTGGAACCGTGGTGCTCGCCGGAGCGGTGCGAGCCGCCGCCCGCTTGCTCGCTGCCGGCGGCGTCGCGCTCCTCGAGCTCGGAGGCGATCAGTCCGAACCGGTGGCGGCGATGCTTGCCCGCGCCGGTCTGCACCCGATCCGGGTGCTCTGCGACGGCGACGGGCGGGAACGGGGGATCGAGGCGCGACGAACGCCTGTCCGGGGCGCCTGAGCGATCAGCCGAGCGGCGCGAGCAGCCACCCGGAACGTTCGAGCCCCGTTCACTCCGCGGTTCGCGCAGCCGATGCCCGGACCGACGAGGCTGGAAGCGCACGGCCCCCGGGGACCACGATGAGCTCGGCTGGCCAGCCTCGTGGGCCCGCGCGCCTCGAGGCGCACGCGCGAACGAGCCGCTGAGGCCTCTCGAACCCCCGAACCTCGTGGACGGTGTCACAGCGGGCCTCCTGTCTCGTCTCATGGTCGAGACCGACGAACGAAGGAGGTCCGGTCATGATCACCAAGGAACGGGCCACGCTCGAACCTGCGCCCCCGATCGTCCTCCCGCGGACCCAGCCACCCGCGCGCCCGGAGCCGGCGCCCGTGGAGGTGTCCGGCGCGGAGATCCGCCGCTTCCTCCGGAGGCTCGCACTCGCCTTCGTGGGCTTCGGGATCGCGATGCTCGGGTTCAGCCTGATGCTGACGGTCTTCCTCGTGTTCATCGGATTGCCGCTGTTCATCGTGGGTGTCGCGATCATGCAGGCGCAGGAATCCTGACACGATGGAGGCTCGGATCCGGCGGGAGGAGCCGGTGGGCGACCCCTATCAGGAGCTCCGGCCACTCATGTTCTCGATCGCGTACCGGATGCTGGGGAGCGCGAGCGAGGCGGAGGACATCGTGCAGGAGGCGTTCCTCCGGTTCCACCGCGAGACGGGCAAGGGGACGGCGATCGAGTCGCCGAAGGCATACCTGTCGACCGTCACGACGAGGCTCAGCATCGACCACCTGCGTTCGGCACGCGTCCGCCGCGAGCGGTACGTCGGCACCTGGCTGCCCGAGCCGGTCCTCAGCGATGAGGAACCCGACATCGCCCCGCACGCCGACACGGCCGACTCACTCTCGATGGCGTTCCTCGTCCTCCTGGAGAGCCTCAGTCCGGTCGAGCGGGCGGTGTTCCTGCTCCGCGAGGTCTTCGACTACGGGTACGACGAGATCGCGCGCGTCGTGGGCAAGAGCGAGGACAACTGCCGGCAGATCGCCGTGCGCGCACGCCGTCAGGTCGAGGCCAGGAAGCCACGGTTCGAGGCGTCGCGTGCCCGCCGCGAGGAGCTC
>DATFEU010000106.1:0-5992 GCA_035250725.1 Actinomycetota bacterium | reverse complement strand
CGGATCGACAACCCGGCCGGCTACCTCTATCGGTCGGCACTCAACTCGACCCGAAGCCGATTCCGGCGGCTCCAGCTCGCGGCCAAACGAAGCTTCTCCCTCGGTGAACCCGAGGACCCCTTCGCCGCGGCCGACCTTCGCGACCAAGTCGTCCGCTCGCTCCGAGAGCTCCCGGAGCGCCAGCGCGCCGCGCTCGTGCTCCTGGATCTCCTCGATCTCCGGACCGAGGAGGCGGCCAAGGTCCTCCGGGTCACGCCTGCAACCGTCAGCTCGCTCGCTTCGCACGCGCGAGCGGCCCTCAAGCTTTCGATGGAGGCCCGAGATGACGAGTAGCTCGAACGAGACGCTCGAACGCATCGCCCGCCGCGTCCCGGTCCCCGATTCCGCATACGAGCGGCTGCTGCGCCGCCGCGACCGCAAGCGCCGGAGCCAGCGCATCGCGGCTGGTGTCGTGGGGATCGCGGTCTTCGTGGCGGCGCTCCTGGCCGTGACGACCGTCGGGTCGTTCGATCGGACGCAGCCTGGTGCTTCGGGAGGGGCGAGCACTGGTCCGACGGTCACCGGCCCGCCGGAGACAGGCCCGACGGTGGCCCCCGATGCCGGATGGGACGGCAACGGCATCCCTCCCGAGGGAGTTGCGCTAAGCACGCCGGCGGAAGGAGAGCTCATCGGCCAGTTCGCGGAGTTCCATGTCGGGTTCCTCTTCGTCTACGCCGACGGGCGAGTGATCTGGCATCCGGATCTCGGCGGGGGACCCTTCGAGCGACGTCTCACGCCCGAGGGCGTCGATCTCGTTCGGTCTGGTGACATACAGGCTGAGGACCTGCTGCCTCCGTGGGTGTTGCAGGGGGTACCGGCGAGCGCGTGGGCGGACGCCGAGATCAAGCCCTATGCGCCGCCAAGGTACGCGATCTGCCTCGACCCCTCTCGCTCCGTGGACCTGCTCCCCGCACCGGCCCAGGCCTTGCTCCGCGGCAAGGAACACACGTACGAGGGCGCTGGCCCCATCTTCGCCTTCCTCGAGGGGGATGAACACGGGGACGACTTTGATCCCTCCACCGAATGCTTCGAACTGACCACCGACGAGGCTCTCGCCCTCGACCAGATCCTCAGCGATGCGGGCATCGAGCGGCATTCGGCCGCCGATTCGGGCGACGTGTGGTTCGTACTCCAGCATGAGGGCGAGCGCGTCGAGATCGGCTTTAACCCGCTCTTCCCTCACGGCTTGTGGCACTACATGGGCGGCTGAGCCGATGAGCCCGTGCTGACAAACGTGAGAACCCCTCGATTCTGATGGCCCTGCACAGTTCGGACCGAGCTGATGTTCATCGTGACCACATGAACGAGCCGCTCGACATGGCCGCGGACGCGCTCGGATCCGGAACGCTCGAGGCCACTCTGAGCTTCGAGAGCTTCTCCGAGGCCGAGAGCCGGATCCTGTTCCGTCGTCTGTGGCTCGTCACCGGGAACCGCTTGGAGGCGGAGGAGCTCACGCAGGACGCGTTCCTCAAGGTCTGCCATGAGTCGCCGCGCTTAGCCCGGGGGTCTAGGAAGGCAGACGACCGGTCTGAACTCCAGCAGAAGGCCCTTGGGATCGGAACTGGTGATGCCACGTGATCACCTCAACGATCCGGCCTCGCCATGGGTTCAATCTGTGATGAACGATCCGGCCGTCTCCATCCACGCGGGCACGAGCGGAGCGATCGTCGAGCGCGGGGCGGTCTTCGAGGACTTCTTCCGGGAGCAGAGCCCGAACCTGTACGCGCGGCTCTGCCTGATCACGGGGAACCGCGCGGAGGCCGAGGAGCTCTCGCAGGACGCGTTCCTGAAGGTCTGGGAGCGATGGGACCGCGTCGCCGACATGGAGGAACCGGTCGGCTACCTGTACCGGACCGCGATGAACCTGTTCCGAAAGCGGTACCGCAGGACGGTAATCGCACTCCGCAGGACGGTGTCGGCGGAGGTGCGCCGGGACGGGTTCGCGGCGGCGGAGGACCGATCCACCGTCGCGCGTGCGCTGGTCCAGCTCGCTCCGCGCCAGCGGGCGGCGCTCGTCCTCACCGAGCTCATCGGGTTCAGCTCGGAGGAGGCCGGCCGCATGCTCGGCGTGCACGCCGGGACGGTTCGCGCGCTCGCTTCACAGGGACGCGCGGCAATGAAGGAACACCTGGAGGCAGAAGATGTCTGACCCGCGCTCGCTGCTCGAACGAGAGAGTCGGCGCTTCACCCAGCCGGATGGGGCGTTCGAGCGGCTGGTGGAGCGACGCGACCGCAGGCGCCGGAACCAGCGCATCGCGGCTGGTGTCGTCGGGATCGCGGTCTTCGTGGCGGCGGTGTCGATCGTTTGGGGGGTGGGGTCACCAGGCCGAACCGAAACACCGGCGGGTCCCGGAGGAGCCGGGACCGACCCGTTCACCTCGATCCAGACGCAACTGGCGACGGACGAGGGGGCTTACAACCTGTTCTCCGTTCGGGCGAGTTACCCCGGATACTGGCGGATGTACGCGCTCGACCTCTTCGACGGCGTGAGCTTCACGAGCAGCGACCCGCTCGCGGCGGAGGGGGGGGTCGAGTACACGTCGCCGGTCGAGCTGCCCCAGCAGGCCGCGGACGAGATCCCCGAGACCCGCACCCGTTCCTATGTCTTCCGGATCGTTCGCGATATGCAGGGTCCCTGGCTACCGATGCCATATGGGGCCGAGGAGGTCACGCTCCCGGACGGCGGCTTTACCTACGACCCGCTCCTGAACCAGGCGGTCGTGGCCGGCGGCCTCGAGGAGGGGTTCGAGTACTCGGTGAAGGCAGGCGAGGTGCCCACGGCGGAGGAGCTCGACGCGGCGTCCGCGAAGTTCCTGACGCCCGAACAGTACGGCGTCTTCACCTCGCTCCCGGACTCGATCGACCCGGAGATCGAGCGGATCGCGGAGCAGTGGACGGCCGGGGAGCCGACGGCGTATCGGAAGGTCCTGGCGATCCAGCAGCGCTTTCAGGTCGGGTTCGCGTACGACTCGAGCGTCGACCCCGCCGAGAGCGAGGGTGACCTCCTCGAGTTCCTCACGACGGACAAGCGTGGGTTCTGCCAGCAGTACGCAACCGCGATGGCGGTCCTCGTCAGGACTCTCGGACTCCCGGCACGCATCGCGGTCGGCTACCAGCCGGGCACCGAGACCCCTGGCCCGTTCGGGGGGCCTGCGGTCGGCAACCATGCGGAGGACGGGACCTTCCTCGTCAAGACCAGCGACGCGCACGCCTGGGTCGAGGTGTACTTCCCCGATCACGGGTGGCTGCCGTTCGAGCCGACCCCGGGCCGCGGGCTCGCCCCCTCAACGGCGCAGGGCACGTACCTGAGCCCGGTCGTCCCGACGGGCGGATCGTGATGCCACAGATGGCCCGTGCGGGCGAGGTATCCATGTCGTCGCGACGCTCCCACACTGAATGAGAGATTGATCGCGTGGATCAGCCTGCCTGCCACACGCACTTGAAAGGCATCTGAAACCGATCTCGGGCACGCTGTGGTCAGGAGATGGAACGATGGAGCGCTGAACATCGGACGGTCATCATCCAGCCGGTCGTCGACCCCCTGAGCGATCCGCCCCCGAGGGGTCGGATCCGATCGATGATCGCTCACAGGCGGGCTCCCCGCCGCGCAAGGGCCGGTGCGCAAGATGTCGCAGAACCCCTGGGACCCCTCCGTTCCGTGACTCCTGAGTAAGATGTTTGGTCGCTCGGAACCGGAGGAACGCGTGGAGGCCAAGGAACAGCCCACCCTCGACTGGCACGGATTCGCCGAGCGGTTCCGCATCATCGAGGAGAACGTCGAGAAGGTCGTCCAGGGCAAGCAGCCCGAGATCCGCCTCGCCCTCGCCGGGCTCGTGGCCGAGGGCCACATCCTGATCGAGGACGTGCCGGGCGTCGGCAAGACGATGCTCGCGAAGGCGATCGCCCGGTCGATCGACTGCTCGTTCCGGCGGATCCAGTTCACGCCGGACCTGCTCCCGACCGACGTCACCGGCGTGAACGTGTTCAACCAGGAGCGTGGCGACTTCGAGTTCAAGCCGGGGGCGATCTTCGCCAACATCGTGCTCGGTGACGAGATCAACCGCGCCAGTCCGAAGACGCAGTCGGCGCTCCTCGAGTGCATGGAGGAGCGGCAGATCACCGTGGACACCGAGACCTATCAGCTCGGCGTGCCGTTCATGGTGATCGCGACGCAGAACCCGATCGAGCACGAGGGCACGTACCCGCTGCCCGAGGCACAGCTCGACCGGTTCATGATGCGGATCGGCATCGGGTACCCCTCGGGCGAGGTCGAGGCCGAGATCCTCGCGACGCACGGGATCCGTTCCACGCTGCCCGACATCGGCCCCGTGGCCGATGCGCTCGCCGTTCGGGAGATGATCGAGCAGGCCCGGGGGGTGCACGTCTCGCCGTCGGTTCGCCGCTACATCGTGGACCTCGTCGAGGCGACCCGCACCCACCCCGACGTGTACCTCGGCGCGAGCCCGAGAGCATCGATCATGCTGCTGCGAGCGGCGCGGGCGATGGCGGCCGCGCAAGAGCGCGACTACGTGATCCCCGACGACGTCAAGGCGCTGGTCACCCCCGTGCTCGCCCACCGGGTCATCGTCACGGCAGACGCGGTGATGAGCGGCCGGACGACGCAGGCCCTGCTGGCGGACCTCACGGACGAAGTCGCCGTCCCCGTCACCGGGACCGCCTGATGCCCTCCGGGCGTGGGATCCTGGTCTTCGCGGCCGGGGTCGCCCTCTGGGTGGGCGCACGGCTCCTCGGCTCCCCCACGCTGCACATGATCGCGGTGGGGATCGTGCTGCTGCCGTTCGCGGCGGCGCTGTTCGCGCGCTGGAGCCGCCAGCGGCTGCGGATCCGCCGGCGGATCTCGGACACGCGGGTCCAACCGGGGCAGCGGGTCCACGTCGAGCTCGAGATCGAGAACCAGGCCCCCGCGCAGAGCTCGTTCCTGCTGGTGGAGGACCGCCTGCCCTCGCAGCTCGGTCGTTCGGCGCGCCTCGTCGTCGCGTCCCTGCCCGCTCGTGGCCGGCAGCGTGCGCGCTACTCCCTCACGCCGCACCAGCGCGGCCGCTACGTCCTCGGTCCGCTCACCGCGGACCTGTCCGATCCGTTCGGCCTGACGAAGCTGCGGGTCGAGTTCGACGAACGGGACGAGCTGGTCGTCGCGCCGGAGGTGGAGGTCCTGGGCGGCGGACCGGACTCCCCGTTCGGGATGACGAGCGGACTCGCGCTCGCCAAGCACCTGTTCCGGACGGGCGACGAGTTCTACACGATGCGTCCGTACGTCGAGGGTGACGACCTGCGCAGGATCCACTGGCCGAGTGTCGCCCGGAGCGGCGAGCTGATGATCCGGCAGGACGAATCGACCCGCCGGTCGACGGCGGTCCTGTTCGTCGACACGCGCGACTCGGCCGTCGGGCAGATGCACACACCGTGCTTCGAGAAGGTGGTCTCGGTCGCGGCCTCGCTCGGCGTCCTCCTCGTGCGGTACGGGTTCTCGCTCAAGCTCGCGACGACCCAGATGCCGCCCCAGCGCGTCGGCGAGGAGGGCCTGCTCGACGTCCTCGCCGGCGTCAACCACCACACATCCCGGGCGCTGTCCACGGGCCTCACCCGGCTCCGGATGGTGGCGGCGAGCGACACCACGCTCGTCGTCGCCGGCGCCCCGCCCGCCCCCACCGAGCTCTCCTCCTGGATCCGCGTGGGGGCGATGTTCGGGCCGAAGGTGGGCGTGTTCGTCCATCCGACCGATCCCGACACGCTGCCGCCCGACCGACGGGCGCAGCTCGAGGGGCGCGCGTCCCAGGCGAGGATGTCCCTCTCGCGTTCGGGATGGGAGATCGTCGTCCTTCCGCCGTCACGGAGATTGCGAGAGCTATGGCACGTCGAACGGACCCAACCCCTGGTCACCAGCGGCTCCTAGGGCTGCTCGCGGTCGCGGGGCTCGCCGCGGCGACGGCGT
>DATFEU010000094.1:0-11292 GCA_035250725.1 Actinomycetota bacterium | reverse complement strand
GGACAGCGCCGGCGCGTTCACGAGCGGCGGCACGGTCTCGAATACGAGCGCGCTCGCGGCCGCCCGCGAGTTCGCGCTGCCGAAGAGTCGGTTCGAGGGGCTCGAAGGCCACCGGGTCGCCGTCTACTGCTCCCACGAGGTCCACTACTCGATCACCCGGGCGATCGAGATGCTCGGGATCGGGTCGCGGAACCTGCGCGCGATCCCCCTCGGACCCGACCGAGGGTTGCGCGCGGATCTCCTCGCCGAGGCGATCGACGGTGACCGCCGAGATGGCGTGACCCCGATCGCCGTGGTCGCCACCGCGGGGACGACGCTCACCGGGGCGATCGATCCGCTGGACGAGATCGCGGACGTGTGCGAGGAGCGCGGCGTCTGGCTCCACGTCGACGGCGCCTACGGGCTCCCGGCGGCCTCGGTGCGGCCCCGTCTGTTCCGGGGGTTCGAGCGGGCGCAGTCGGTGAGCGTCGACGCGCACAAGTGGCTGTATCTACCGAAGGCATGTGGGATCGTCCTCGTCCGGCGAGAGGAGGATCTCGTGGCCTCGTTCGCGCACGAGCAGGGGTACCTGCCGCACCAGCGACACGAGCTCCACGCGGTCGACATCACCTTCGAGTACTCGAGGCCGTTCCGAGCGCTGAAGCTCTGGCTCGCGATGCGGGCGCACGGGGCCGCGGCGTTCCGCGAGGCGATCGAACGGAACCTGGCCGAGGCCAAGCTTCTCTTCGAGGCGATCTCGACCGCCCCCGACTTCGAGCCTCTCGGCGAGCCGAAGCTGTCGATCGTGCCGTTCCGGCACGTTCCCGACGGCGTCGGCGACCTGAACGACCACAACCAGCGCCTGGCGGACGCGCTCCAGGCCGACGGCCGTTTCTGGATCGCGAGCGCGCTGATCGACGACGAGGTCTGGCTCCGCCCGTGCTTCGTGAACTTCCGCACGACCGAGGAGGACGTGCTCGCGCTCGTCGACGTCGCCCGAGAGCTCGGGGATCGGCTCGTCGGTTCCTAACCGGGGGTGGCCCCCCGTTCCGCGACGGTGATCCACAGGCTGCCGGTGGACTCGTCGACCGCGATCGATGCGACCGGGGCTCCGACCTCGATGGTCTCGACAGCCTTCGTGACCGGATCGATCCGGGAGATCGTTCCCTCCCCGTGGTTCGCGACCCAGACGGCGTCCAGGCCGATGGCAAGGTCGGTTGGCTCCAACCCGACGCGGACCGGCGACCCGGGGCGTCCGCTCGTCGGGTCGAAGGGCGTCACCACCCCGGCGGTGCTATCCAGGATCCACACGGCCCCCGCGCCCACCGCGACGTCGTTCGGTTCTCCGGCGAGCGGGACCGGGTCGCCCGCCTCGAGCGTTGCGGCGTCGACGCGGGTGAGCGTTTCATCGAGCTCGTCGACGATCCAGATCGCGTCGAACCCGACATCGAGGCCCGACACGTTCGGACCGACGTCGTTCGAGCCGGTCGGCTCGGCGGTCTCCGGGTCGACCCGGGTGAGCTCGCCGTCGCCGGTCGCCGCCCATACGCTCGAGTTGCCCAGTGCGACCTCGACCCCGTTGTAGGCACCCGGTTGCTCGAACAGACGAACCGGACGGAGGTGGTCATCGTCGATGGGATCGATGCGGGCCATGCCGGGCACGGTTCCCACCCAGACGGTCCGGTAACCGACCGCGAGCGAATCCGATCCGGACACCGGGCTGCCGAGCGGGATCTCCTCCACGACGGAGGAGTCATCGGGGTCGACGTGGGTCACGGTATCGCCGCTGAGCACCCACACGCCGCCCTCGCCCACTTCCACGAGCGGCAGGCCCCCGTACAAGGTGAGCTGGCCGATCGCCGGCACGGAGGTGGTTGCCGAGATCTCGCCGGTCTCGGCATCGATCCGAGCGAGCGAGTCCAACGGGATGGTTCCGCCACCGGCAGGTCCCGTCGAGGGCGGCGCTGCGGGGTCGTCCTCCATGGATGAGACGGCCGCGATCGCTGCGATCGCAACGATCGCCGCCGTCGCGATCCCGACCTGGAAGCGGCGACGTCGCCCAGGGGACGCTCCCCGAGACGGTCCCACGCCGCGAAGCGCTCGGGCCATCTCGCCCGCGGTCGCGAAGCGCTCCTCCGGACGTGTCGCCATCGATCTGGCGACCGTGGCGTCCAGCTCTCGAGGCACCCCGTTGGCCACCGAGCTCGGTCTGGGAGGAGCCTCTTCCAGGTGCGCGTACATCGTGGCGACCTCGGAGTCCCGGCGGAACGGGGGCGTGCCGGTCAGGCACTCGTACAGGACGCACCCGAGCGAGTAGACGTCGGCGCGCCCGTCCAGCACCTCCCCGCGGATCTGCTCGGGGGCAACGTAGTCGACCGTGCCCATGAACTGGCCGGTCTTCGTGATCCCGGTATCGATACGTGTGCGACGGGTCAGCCCGAAGTCGGTGAGGTAGGCGCGCTCGCGCACGTCGAGCAGCACGTTGCCTGGCTTCACGTCCCGGTGGATCAGCCCACGCTCGTGCGCGGCCTCCAGCGCATCGGCGATCTCTGCACAGACTTTCGCGGCCCTCTCGGGCTGCAGCGGTCCCTCGCGTTCGAGCAGCGTGTGGAGGTCGGTCCCCTCGACGAAACGCATCGCCAGGTACAGCTGACCGTCCGATTCCCCCGCTGCGTAGACGGGCACGATGTTCGGGTGCTCGGTGGACGCCGCAGCGTTGGACTCGTGCACGAACCGCTCCCGGAACGCCGGATCGGCGGCGAGGTCGGGGGACAGGAGCTTGAGCGCCACCTTGCGTTCGGGGAACACCTGCGTGGCCAGGTAGACCACCCCCATACCGCCGCGCCCGATCTCGGACTCGATCCGGTATCCGGCGATCTCCTGCCCGCGCTCCCCGATCACGAGAGGGTTTGTACACCTTCGTGCCCCGTCGCGGTGGAGCGGGCGTTCGTCCGACTACACTTCCCGCCCCCCGACCGAGGAGTCCTTCGGATGACCGAACCGCTCGTCGGCGTCGTCATGGGTTCGACGTCGGACTGGGAGACGATGCGCAACTGCGCACAGCAGCTCGACGCGCTCGGCGTGCCGTTCGAGGCCCGGGTCCTGTCGGCGCACCGGACGCCGGACGAGCTCGCCGACTGGATCACGGACGCCGAGTCGCGCGGCGTGGAGGTCTTCGTCGCCGCCGCCGGCATGGCGGCCGCGCTGCCTGGGGTCGTCGCGGCGAAGACGACCAGGCCGGTCCTCGGCGTCCCGATGGAGTCGAAGATGGTGGGCGGGCTCGACTCGCTCCTGTCGATGGTGCAGATGCCCGGCGGGATCCCGGTCGGCGTCCTCGCGGTCGGCAAGGCGGGGGCGGTCAACGCCGCGATCCTCGCGGCGCAGATCCTCGGCCGCTCGCGTCCGGAGTTCGACGAGGCGGTCCGCAAGCTCCGGGAGCAGAAGGCAGCGGAGATCCTCGCCGACCGCGACCCGTCGGACACGTGATCGCGTGGGCTACCTCACCTGTCCGTGGTGCCTCGAGGGGACGGGCAAGCCCTGGCCACCGTCGTGATCGTCTGACGGCGGAGCTCAGCCTCTGCGGTGGTACGCCCACCAGCCGATCGACGACGCGAGCAGCCCGATGAGCATCATCCCGCCGAACGTCATGAGCCCGGACAACCGCTCGATCTCCACGAGCGGCGCCGGCTGCCGATCGAGCAGCTCGGCCATCGCCTTCGTGGACATGCCGGCGGTCGTCGCTCGCAGGACCATGGCGTCCTGCCATACGAACCACACCATCGACGCGACGACCGTCAGGCCGAGTCCGGCCGCGCTCACGAGGAGCGCGAGCGCGGGATCCCCGATGCCGGGGATCGTCCAGCGACGGTTGAATCCGAACACGAACCACACGAGGCCGAACACCGCGAGCGTGGCCCCGAGCGCCTTCGCGGCCGTCCCCGCGAACGCGGTCTGTCCCTTCACCGTGAGCTCGACGAGGAGCGCCTCTTCGAGCTCGGTCTCGGGGAGGGAGACGGTGAGCCGGACCCAGAGGTCCTCGACCGTCAGGTAGGCGAGCGCGCCGGCGACGATCGCGGCGAGTCCGGCCAACATGATCCACAGATCCGGCCCGCGGGAACGCCGGTCGGTCGGGAGCGCGCGGTGCGCATGGACCTCGGCGAGCGCCGACGTCGGGCCGGCCGATGGCGTATCCCGGGGTGCGCTCGCGGGTGCGAACGCCCGGGCGCTCTGGATGCCGGACGGCCGGGCGGCCTCGGCCACCACGGTCGATGCGGGGACCGGCCGGGTGTCGCCCCTGTCTGCGGTCACGGTGCCGACCTCCACCGGCTCGCGCGGCTCGCGCGGGTTGCGGCCACACCGGGTGCATCGGATGACGGAGTCACGAAGCTCTGCGTCGCAGTGGGGACAGGCCTTCACCCTTGGGGTGTCGACGTGCTCGAACACGTGCTTGAGCGGACCGCGGGTGTCGTGGTGAGGTCTCAGTCGTCGGTCGGCGGGTCCCCGTCCTCCGACCGTGCCGCATCGAAGATCGGGTCCCGCGGAGGAGCGCGAGGACCCCGGATGGCACCCTAGGACGACGTCCACCTCGGCGATCCGGCGATCTGCTCGGGACCCACAAGGGCAGTAAGGAGGGGAGCGGGGCCGCGGCGTCGAGCTAAGGTTCGGGGCCCGTTGACTGGGTGGCTCCTTCTGCCGCCGGCTCGGGAACGTCGACCTCGAACCACACGGCCTTCTTCCCGTCGAGGGACAGGCCCCACCGATCCGCGAGCCCATCCACGAGCGAGAGTCCCAGGTGGCCGAGTTCCGACTCGTCGAACAGCCCACGATCGAAGGTGAACTCTGGACCACTGTCGGTCACCACGGCTCGAAGCGTACAGCCCTCGGCCTCCAGGCGGAAGCCGATCCGGCCGTCCTCCTCGGGCTCGCCGTACCGCACCGCGTTCGCAACGATCTCGGAGACCATCACCAGGAACTCGGTGCTCCGAACCTGGCACCCCCGCTCCCGCACGAAGTCGGCGGCGAGCCGTCTGGCCTGCCTCGCCGCTGTCGTCTTGTGCGGGAGCCGGTGCTCCATGAGATATCCGTTCCCCGCCGCGAAGTAACCAAACGAGACGGCTAGGGCGCGTCCGGCAGGTCGTCTGCCAGCGTTCTGAGACGCGAACAGGTCCGAGCGGAACGGGCTCGGGGTCGGAAATGAGTCGTCCGACCTCGGGAATCGAGGGGGTGTGTGAGAGGTCGACTGATCGGGTGGTGGCGACTTCATCATGATCATCGCGGCTGCGGATGCGATCGGTCACGCCATGTGCTCATCGGAGAGCAGGTCAACGTCCATGGGCCGGGAGCACTCGAGCCTCAGCCCTGCTGCTGGAAAGGCCCCTCGGAGCGGGTCGTATACCAGCGGTGATACACGGATCCGCAGGTCAGACCACTCACTAGAATCACAGAGTCATCTTGCGACAGGCCGCGTCCTACTCCGTACTGCCTCAGTACTGCCTCGACCCGGTCGCCGTCACGCCTTTCGACACTTGCCCGCAGTCCTCAAGGATCGCGATGCTCCTTCCGAGGGGTGGTGGGTGAGGAGGAACGCTACCGCCCTGAAGGTGTGCCGGCGTCGCGATGGTGATGTTCGTCTTCGCACTCGGGAACGCGTTCCGAAGCGGCGGGGGCGAGGACGCGCGGATCCTCCTCGCGGGAGCCCTCGCGATGGCCGGCATCATGGGGCTGATCTGGTTCAGGAAGCAGCCGCGCCGCCGGGCTCTGGAGGCGGAAGCTCGCCGCCTTCGGCTCGAGTACTCGGAGGGCGACGCCTCCCGGATCCTCCACCAACCGTTCGCGCTCTTCCAGTGGACTCGCGCCGCGTACGGAGACCTCGACAACGTGCTGTCCGGATCGTGGCGCGGGTTCGAGGTCCGTTGCTTCGACTACGCGTATGCCCGGACTGAGCAAGAACCGCGGCGCCTTTCCTGCGCGATGGCCGCGATCCCTCCCGGGTGGCCGACGCTCGTGATCCAGCCCGAGACGCTCGCGACGACGATCGCCGACCACACGGGGCTTCACGACATCGGACACTACGGGCGGTGCTGGTCGGGATGCTGCGAGAGACCGATTGCTAGGCGTCTGGTGGCTGGCCGGGGCTGAGAGTCGTCCCCCGCCAACCCCCCGAACCAGCCGTTCGGCCAATGGTAATGGCGGAGGCTGCCCGTCGATACTGAGCCCATGAAGCTGATCAGGACCCTCTACATCGCGTTTGCCGTGGCCATCATGGGCACGATCGCCAGCGCCGCCACCGGCGGAGTCCTCGGCAAGCCCACGCCGAGCCCCCCGGTGGCGTCGTCGGAATCGCCCTCACCCGAACCAACCGAGACCGAGGGCCCCGAGACCGATGCCCCCGGGGCCGACGCGATGACTTCGGACCAGAAGGGCACCCCACCGAACTTCTCCGCGTGCGTCGGCCTGACGGGGCTCGACAACGCGATCTGCCGTCACGAGGCGCTGCTCCAGGTGAAGCCAGACAACCCGGGCCTTGCCAACTCGCTCGCGCATCTTCAGGCGAACGCCGCGGCGCAGGCCGCCAGACAGGCCGCGAAGGCTGCGGGCACGCACGGGAACTCGGGCACGCACGGGAACTCGGGCACGCACGGCCCAGGTTCGTAGGGGACCGCGGTTCGCGTAAGCGGAGGCCGGGGACTCCTCCCGCCCCGGCCTCTCGCTATCTCTATCGGCAGACCGTCCGCACGATGAAGCTCTCGCGTTCTTTGCGCTCGCGGCTTGGCTTGCTCTTTCAGTTCCGCGAAGGCGGCACGGAGCAGACGGCGACTTGCTGCGGCCGCGTGGGAGCGCTCCTAAGCCGTTCTCAGACGCGGGGGTGGGGTGAGGGAATGGATCAGCCGAGGAACTCGAGCCGCTCCTGGGAGCCGACCTCGACAGCAAGAAGATCGCCTCGCTTGGACGCTGGCGCCACTTCGTGCGTTCATGACGCGCCATGAACGACCGAACCGTTCATCTCACCCCGCGGGCGGCGGAGTCCGCGGCCCTGGCCACCGAGGCGGGCTTGGAGTTCGAGGCGTTCTTCGACCGCGAGAAGACGAGGCTGTTCCAGGCCCTGTGCGTGGTCACTCGGAACCGGTTCGAAGCTGAGGAGTTGACCCAGGAAGCCTTCATCGCCGTCTACGAGCGGTGGGATCGGGTCGGGGCCATGGACGATCCGACCGGGTACCTCTTCCGAACGGCGATGAACACCTTCCGTTCTTGGCGTCGGCGATCGGCCCTGGCAGCCAAACGAGCCATGCGCCTAACGCCCAGCGATGACTCGATCGTCCACATCGAGGAGCAAGACATGATGGCCCGGGCTCTGGCATCGCTGACCGAGCGCCAGCGTGCAGCGGTCGTCCTCATCGATCTCATGGGCTATTCGTCGGAGGAAGTCGGCCGCATGCTCGGCGTTAACGCATCGACCGTCCGGTCGCACATCAAACGAGCGCACGCTGAACTCAAGACGAGGATGGATGCTCCCTATGACTGAGAACACGAAGCTGATCGAACGCCTTGGAGAGCGCTATGAGGTCCCCGACCTGTCGACTGACCAGCTTTTCAAGCGCCGGGACCGCAAGCACCGGAACCAGCGGATCGCGGCGGGCGTGGTCGGGATCGCGGTCTTCGTGGCGGCGATCTGGGTCGTGACGAGCGGCTTGTCGATCGATCGGTCGACTCCCGCCGCTCCTGGTTCGGAGACGGGACCGGCGCAGACCGCACCACCACCTGCTCTGGCTTCAGGAGCGCCGGACGTGGTGAGACAGAGGACGTGCAGCGACGGTGCCAGATCGCGGCTGGAACTCACGGAGCTCGGACAGTTCTTCATCCCGACCGGGATCCGGGTGCGGTTCGAGGTCCATCGGAGCCCGGTGGGGCACTCTTGGCGCATCACGCTCTTTTCCGACCTGGTTCGTCTTGACCCCGACGCGGTGGTCCGACGCATCAGGGTGGCAAGCGACAGCGGCGACCTCGCGGTTCAGGTTCGTCGGGACGGAGTCTTCGATGTCTCGGCGAAGGCCGTTGATTCGCAGACAGGTCAGGTCTGCATGGTGGACGCCGAGATCTGATCCAGTGACCCGCTATCGGATGGACTGCTCGGGCGGGCGGCGACTCTCGGTCCGCTCACCGGGGTGCTTGGAGGGAGGGATGGGCGATGAGAAGGATCGTGGTCTTGGTGGTCGGGCTCCTGGTGCTGGGAGCGCTGCCTGCTCAGGCGGGCGAGCCGGACGAGGTGACCACCCCGTAATCACGAATCGGCAGCGCCGGATGTGCAACAACCGGCAGCGCCGGACGTGGCGCGAAACGGGCCGTGTAGCGGCCCTTCGAGATGGCGGTTGCAACTCACGGACACCGGAGACAAGGTCAGAGTGCGGTTCGTGGTCGATCCTGCCGAAGGCCACCTCTGGCGGATCGTGCTTCGCCATGGACGAGCCGGGCCTGACCCTTTCGATTACGGTGATGGGCGCGTGTTCTTCGAGGGCACCAGGTCCGACGCGTCATGCTGCAGTACTGCGATTGTGGTTCAGCGAAGCGTCGGGGACCGAGAAGGAGGCGATGGTTTCGCGGCCAAGGCCGTCGATCAGACGGGTCAGGTCTGCAAGGCGTTGGGCGTGATCTAGGAGTGACTGCCCCTGCTGGGGCACGCGCCCGCAGCCCGGATTATCGACAGAACACAGGCTGTGGCCGCGAGCCCGAGCAGTCCATCCCGCCGCCGCGCCAGGGGAGCCCGCGCCGCACGGCGAGCCGCCGGTCCTAAAGAATCGATGCGCTTGGCAAGTGTTACTCCTCCGAGCTGGAGGGTAGTCACGTCACGCAAATGGATGATGCCACTAGTCTCCCAGGAGAACTAGGGTCCGCGTTCTGGTCTGAAACGAGGGGAGTAGGGCACATGAGACGTGTGATCGGTTCTCTCGCCGTGGTCGGCATCTTCGTTACGCTGCTCGCCGCCCCAGCCAACGCGGTCAAGCCGGACCGATTTGAGCCTGGCCCTAACCCGGACTTTACGGTCGAAGAGGTCTGCGACTTCCCAGTCCTGTTGCACGACGTTGTCAACGAGGTCGTCGTAACGGACTTCTTCGATCAGGACGGGAACCTCGTCAAGAGCATCGGCACTGGCCACATCCTCGAAGAGGTCAGTCGGTTGGACGCGCAGGGGAATCCCGTGGAGACGATCACGCGCAACATCTCTGGGCCAGGCGTGACGAGGTTCGATGAGACCGGGTCCACGCTGACGGCGACGGGACCATGGCTGCTGTTCGGCTTCCCCGGCGAGTTCACCGGGTTCCCGGACGGGTTCATGTGGTTCACGACGGGGCAGTTCGTTCTCCGGTTTGACGACACGGGCATCACGATGGTCAAGGAGCCGAGGCACGAGGACGTGTGCGACCTGCTCGGGTAGAACGCGACACGTGCTCGGGTTCAGGCAGACGATGAGGCCCGGGTGACATCGATCGCGAAGCGCCAGCCGTCATCACGTCAGGGCTCAGGATCGGTCGCCGAAGGGTTAGCCGCCGTGGCCGCGAGCCCGAGCAGTCCATCCCGCCGCCCCGCCGACGCTGAGCGGTCGTAATCACGTCAGACACGGCTCGCCTCCGAAAGATGGGGAGGCCCCGGCTGAGAGGTCTCAAGGCCTCCCGCTGCCGCCCCTGCACCATGAACGCCCGAACGCCCGCTGTGCAAGGGACACACGGCAACCGACCGGGCCGAAAAGGGCCTCTGACCTGCAGAAGTGCGCCGGGGAGGACTCGAACCTCCGACCCGCTGCTTAGAAGGCAGCCGCTCTGTCCGGACTGAGCTACCGGCGCGTGCTCACGATTCTAGGGGTTCGAGACGGGGCTCCTGCGGGCTACGCCCGCGGCGAATCGAGGATCTTCCGCGTCCGTCGGGCCATGCCCTCGAGGAGCCCGATGGCGAGGTTGGGCTCCTTGCGGAGCAGGTTCCGGAAGGCCGTCCGTTCGATCCTGATCACCTCGAGCGGCGTGAGGGCGGTCACGTTGCGCGTCCGCGCCTGGCCGTCGAGGAGCGCGAGCTCGCCGAAGAAATCGCCGGACTTGAGCTCCGCCTCCGTCCTGTTGCCCTTCCCGACCTTCACGCGGCCGTTCACGATCACGTAGAACGCCTTGCCGGGATCGCCCGCCTTCACGACAACCTGGCCCTCGTGGTAGATCCGTTCGTCCGCGGCCGACGCGATGTGGGAGAGATGGCGTTTCGACAGGTCTGCGAACAGCGGGACACGTGCGAGCAGGTAGGTCATCGGCTGCCGCTTCGCCATGTGCGTCATCGTGGCAGGGCGGCGCCCGGCGAGCAAACGAGCCGGGGCCCCGTCGACGAGCCGTAGGATGGACGTCGTGCCTCGGATCGTCGCATCCCTGATCGCCGGCCGGCCCGACACGGACGCGCCCGGCGGGACGTTCGACGTTCCGAACCCGGCACGCGTGGACGAGACGGTCGCGACCGTGGCGCTCGGAGACGCGAGCACGTTCGTCGAGGCTTGTCGCATCGCCCGCGAGGCCCAGGTGGCCTGGGCGCGGGTCCCGGCCCCGACGCGCGGGCGGGCGATCCAGATCCTCGGTCGCCTCGTCGAGGACAACGCCGAGACGTTGGCCCGCATCATGACGCGCGAGATCGGCAAGCCGATCAGGGAGGCGCGTGGATCGGTCCAGGAGGTCGTCGACACCTGCACCTTCTTCGCGTCCGAGGGTCGCCGCCTCTACGGGATGACGGTCCCGTCCGAGCTCCCCGACAAGCAGCTGTTCACGTTCCGGAACCCGGTCGGCGTCGCGGCGATCGTCACGGCCGGGAACTTCCCGGTCGCCGTCCCGTCCTGGTACCTCGTGCCGGCCCTGCTCTGCGGCAACGCCGTCGTCTGGAAGCCGGCCGAGTACACCCCGGCGACCTCGGAGGCGCTCGCACAGCTGTTCCTGCACGCCGGGTTCCCCGCGGGGGTGTTCAACATGGTGCTGGCCAACGGGGCCTCGACGTTCGACGGGCTGTCGCACGCGCTGGGTGCGGGCCTCGTCGACAAGGTCGGGTTCACCGGGTCGAGCGACGTCGGCCGCCGGATCGGCGAGCTCTGTGGCCGCCACCTGCAGACGCCCTGCCTCGAGCTCGGCGGCAAGAACCCGCTCGTCGTGATGCCGGACGCGGACCTCGACCTCGCGGTCGAGGGGGCGCTCTTCAGCGGGTTCGGGACGGCGGGCCAGCGGTGCACGTCGCTCGGCACCGTGATCGTGCATGAGGGGGTCCACGACGACTTCCTGGCGAGGTTCTCGCAGGCGGTCG
>DATFEU010000090.1:0-4328 GCA_035250725.1 Actinomycetota bacterium | reverse complement strand
GGTCGGATGAGCGACCCGCCCCATTCGAGTCCCTTGCCGGTGAGCACGCCGGTGAACTCGTTCTTGATCCGCTTGTACTGGCCGAAGAGGTAGCCGATCTCGCGGGCGCCGACGCCGATGTCGCCGGCCGGCACGTCGGTGTTCGGGCCGATGTGCCGCTGCAGCTCGGTCATGAACGACTGGCAGAAGCGCATGACCTCCGCGTCGCTCTTGCCCTTCGGGTCGAAGTCCGCGCCACCCTTGGCGCCGCCCATAGGCAGCGTCGTGAGCGCGTTCTTGAAGATCTGCTCGAAGGCGAGGAACTTGAGGAGCCCGAGGTACACGCTCGGGTGGAACCGGAGGCCGCCCTTGTAGGGACCGATCGCGCTGCTCATCTCGACGCGGAACCCGCGGTTGACGTGGATCTCGGCTTCGTCGTCCATCCACGGGACGCGAAACATCACGACGCGCTCGGGTTCGATGATGCGTTCGAGGATCTTCTCGTGCCCGTAGTGAGGGTGACGCTCGATCACGAGCTCGACGGAAGCCGCGACTTCGCGGACGGCCTGGTAGAACTCGGGCTCGCCCGGGTTCTTGGCGATCACGTCTTCCATCAGGCGATCGACGTAGCGGTTCACGGGCCCCTCCTGGTGTCCGGATACCCGGCAGGAGGGGAGCGTCACGCGCCCCTCCCCGGCAAGCGTACACAGGGGGGTCTCGGGCCGCTCGAACGTCGCGGGCGGTCCCGCTCTACACTCGGGAACGACGTGACCGTCCCCAGATCCCTTCGTTCGACCGGCTGCAGCGACCGTCGATGACCATCTGGGTGGTGCTCGCCGCGATCGCGATCGCGATCGTGATCGCGTGGGCCGGGCTGACCGCGCTGCGAGCGGCCTCGGGCGTCGGTGTGCGTCGCGAATCGGTCGAACCCGAGGACGTGGACGAGCTCGACGTGCGTCTCGTCTGTCGCGAGTGCGGGACGGAGTTCCGCGTCACGAGGATCGGGGAGCTGCAGATCCCGCGGCACTGCGGCGAGCCGATGAAGGTCGTTCGCGGTTCGGGGGAGCGCTAGTTGACGCTCAGCGCCAGCGCGTCGCCGCGATGAAGCCGGCCGCGATCACGCCGAGGCCGATCCACAGCCAGTGCTGCTGGGTGCCGCCCGGCAGCAGGAAGTTCGCGTAGTTGAGGACGATGATCAGCACGCCGAGGAGGATCAGGCCGAGGACGAAGAAGCCGTACCAACGGGGGCTGGCCTTCGGCTTCTTCTTCGGCGGCGGGGCTGCGTAGGGCCGCGTGCTCCGTCGCTGGCGCTGTCGGGACTTCGGCATGGCCCGATGCTATACGGGCGAGAGCCGGAGGGATCGGTCGGCCGCGGCCTCGACCGCGGGCCGCGTGAACGGAGCGGACCGGGCGCCCCCGGACGCCCACAGCTCGGTCTGGTCGTTCCAGTGCGGGGAGGCCGGGTTCCCGGACTGGCCCGTGGTGAGGATCGCGACGGCGGCATCGGGGTCGCCGAGATCGGTCACGAACCGCCACGAGGGCACGACGACCACGTCGAACCCGAGCCGCGCGTCGATCCCGGCCTGCAACAC
The DNA here is from genome assembly GCA_035250725.1 of Actinomycetota bacterium. GTDB lineage: Bacteria > Actinomycetota > UBA4738 > UBA4738 > HRBIN12 > DASSJM01. The sequence goes on along the minus strand of DATFEU010000090.1, from coordinate 2,757 downwards.
CGTCTGTTCGTCGCCGCCGAGCTCGTGATCGGTGGCGACGAACATCGCCCCCGCCCCCGGGAGCCCCGCCATCGGGTGCCCGAACCGGACGTGATGGAGCGCGCCCCATCGCCATGCGTCGCGGTCGGGACCGAGCCTCGCCTCGAGTCCCGCAAGCGTCGACTCGAGCGCGGAGCCGAGGAGCTGGTCCCAGGCGCCTCCTGCCGGCGGCGGCTCGTTGCCTTCGAGCATCGCCGGCAGCGCCGAGCAGACGAACGCCTCCCGCCAGGCGAAGTAGTGGGCGAACGTCTCCGGGTCGTCGTCGCGGCCGAGCACGAGGGCGGCGATCTCGCCGACCCAGACCTCGTACACGGCGGCGGCGGCCGATCCCGGACCGAGGTCGCCGTCCCAGTCGCGCAGGAGCTCGAGCGCCCATCGCCCCGCGTCCGAGCGTGCGTCGGCCTGCAGCAGGAGGGGGAGGAGCCGGCGGGCGGGGATCGAGACCGTGTCGACCTGCAGCCCGGCGGCCTGTTCGACCGAGATCCCGGGCGTCTCGCGCAGGACCTCGGCGATCCGCTCGGCGCGGAACGGCGGGTGGAAGTCGAGCCCGAGGAGGTGGGGGTACGCGTCGTCGTGGACGCGATGGTTCGCGGTCACGATCGTGCCCGCCTCCGGATCCTCGGACCACGGGAGGTCCTCGAACGGCACCCAGCCGTCCCACTCGTGCTCGGCGGACCAGCCCGGGACCGGTGCGGACCCGTCGCCGGTCCGGCGGAGCGGGTACCGGCCCGTGCACTGGTAGCCGATCGTTCCGTCGGCGTCTGCGTAGACGACGTTCTGCCCCGGACAGCTTAGGCCCCGGACGGCCGCGCGGAACTCCTCGAACGAGCGCGAGCGGGCCATGTCGACGAGGGTCGCGGGCTCGACCACGCCGTCGACGGCGGTCCACCGGAGCGCGAACGTCCCCTCGAGCGGCTCGAACTCCGTGCCGGCGACCCCGACGGTCGCGTTGTCGAGGATCGGCCCGTGGCGGGTCTCGCGCACCTCGAACGTGAGCGTCTCGGCACCCCGGACCTCCACCGATTCGGCTCGGACGACCACGGGCTCCCACCCGCCGTCGAACTCGGCCTCGGTGCCGTCGTCGTTCAGCCGCTCGACGTACAGGTCCTGAACGTCGCCCGAGACGTTCGTCAGACCCCAGGCGTGGTGTCCCGTCGTCCCGATCACGATCCCGGGCGCGAACGGGAACGCGACCCCGCGCGCCTCGTACGCCGGGGCGCGCAGGTGCGTCTCGAACCATGCCGCCGGCTGCTGGACGAGGAGGTGGGGGTCGTTCGCGAGGAGCGGCATGCCGCTCGCGGTCCGGGACCCGGCCACGACCCAGTTGTTCGAGCCCTGGCCGCTCGAGCGAGGGAGGCCATCGAGCAGGTCCCGCGCGAGCGCCCGCAGGTTCAACCCGTCGGTCGTTCCGGCGGTCAGCTCCCCCGACCCGGGCCGTGCCGGCGGTAGCAGCGCGGCCGCGGAGGTATCGGCTCGCTCGGACAGCCGGAGCCTCAGCAGCTCGCGATCCCAGTTGCCCGAGAGCCCCCAGGCGACGTACGCGAACATCGCCGCCCACGGCCCAAGGTCATCCGGCAGGTCGGGGTCGACCGCGAGCAGCCGGTGCTCCAGCGGGGGCGCGGGCATCGCCGCCACCCACGCGCGGGCGCCCTCGACGAACCGTCGCATCATGACGAGCGATCCCTCGCTCCAGCGTCCGATCTCGAGCGCGCCGATCCGGTGGAATCCCACCGTCCGCGCGAACCGGTCGGCCGGGATGCTCACCTCGCCGAACCACTCGGCGAGCCTGCCGTTCGCGGCCCGGAGCGCGAGCTCGATCTGGAACAGCCGCTCGGATGCCTGGACGAACCCCTGCGCGAACCACAGGTCCTCGAGGGAACCGGCGGACAGGTACGGGATCCCCCACCGGTCGCGGAGCACCTCGACGGGGCTTTCGAGCCCGGGCACCGAGAGCTCGCCTTCCTCCGGCGGGAGCGACTCGCGCGCGGCCGAGCGCATCTCCTCGAGCGGGTCCGTCACGGGCGGGGAGCCTATCGGCCGTCGGGATACCCGTTCCGAGGCGGTGCCCAGGGGCGGGTCCGGGGTTGAGTCGGCGGGCCGCACTCTGGAATGATGCGCGGCGTGACCGACCATCGGCCGTGGTTCGCGAGCTATCCGCCCGAGGTCCCCCACTCGCTCGAGCCGTACCCGGACACGTCGGTGTTCGGGATGCTCGAGAACGCCGCGCGCAAGCACCCGGACGCCACGGCGGTCGCCTGGTTCGGCAACCGGCTTTCGTACGCGTGGCTCTTGGCCGAGGTCGAGCGCTGCTCGGCGGCGTTGGCGGGTCTCGGCGTCGGCAAGGGCGATCGCGTCGCGCTCGTCATGCCGAACTGCCCGCAGTACATCGTCGCGTTCTACGGAGCCGTGCGCCTCGGCGCGGTCGTCGTCGGCAACAACCCGATCTATACGACGCGCGAGATGGAGCACCAGTTGCGGGACTGCGGCGCGAAGGTCGTGATCGTGATGGACCTCATGTACTCGGACTTCGCGGAGGTCTTCGAGACCGTCGGGCTCGAGCACGTGATCGTGGCCCGGCTGAACGACTACATGCCGTTCCCGAAGAAGCAGCTCGCGCCCGCGCTGAAGTTCAAGAAGCGCCAGCTCGAGCAGGGGAAGCCGTGGCCCCCGGTCCCGAAGGACGCGGACGTGCGGTGGTGGGAGCGGTGGCTCGATTCC
>DATFEU010000086.1:0-13966 GCA_035250725.1 Actinomycetota bacterium | reverse complement strand
TCGCCGTGCGCGCGAGCCTGGCCTTCGGGCCGAGTCAGCGGGGGGATGGGCCCGTCACCCCGGGTCACGCTACCCGTTCATGACCGTCTCGATTCGCCAACAAGGGCTCCTCTGAGGGTCGCCCGGAACGCCCGCGTCAGCGACGCATCTCGTGCCTGGGCTATCTGACCCTCTCCGGCCGCTGACGGAGCTCCGCGTACACCTGTCGGACGCAGCGGCGCGACGCCGCGGCTCAGTCGACGAGCCGCACGCGCCCGCGCGGCGATCCTGCGATCGCGGCCGGAGTGGCGGAGACGACCCCGTCACGGGCCAACGCCACGACCGCGGGAACGATCCGATCGGCGGCGAATCCCGTCTCTGCGACCAGACGACCGAGCGACAGCGACTCGCTCGAGCGAAGCGCCCGGACGACCGCACCGCGGACCTCGCGCGCCGACCCACGGAAGGGCCCCTGTCTCCTGCGCGCCGGGCGCAGCGGCAGGCCCGCGGCGAGGAACCGGCAGTCGGTGGCGAGCGGACACCGCTCGCATCGAGGTTTCGGCCGACAGACCTCGCGCCCGAGGTCCATCAGCGCCTGGTTCCACCGTCCCGGATCTCGCGGGTCGAGCCACGCCCCAGCGAGCTCGGCCACCTCGCGGGGCGACGCGTCGTCCGCCTCGACGCCGAGGTGCACCCTCGCGACGACCCGTCGCACGTTGGTGTCGACCGCCGGGACCGCGACCCCGAACGCGATCGACGCGACCGCCGCCGACGTGTACGGCCCGACGCCGGGGAGCCGCCGCAACGCCACCGGGTCGGCCGGCAGACGCCCGCCGAAGTCGCGAACGACGATCCGCGAGGCCTCGGAGAGCGCCACCGCCCGCCGGTGATACCCGAGCCCGTCCCACGCCCGCAGGACCTCGCGCCGGGGCGCCACGGCGAGCGCCGTCAGGGAGGGGAACCGCTCGACGAACGCCTCGAACGCGGGGGATACCCGGGCGGCCTGCGTCTGCTGCAGCATGATCTCGGAGACCAGGATCCGGTACGGATCTCGCGTGGAACGCCACGGGTAGGCGAGCTCCCTCGACGCGAACCAGCGGAGCACCCTTCCCCGGCCGCGCCGGCCCGGACTACGCTGTCGCGAGGTCATGACCACGGTTCGCGACATCATGAGCAAGGACCTCGTCGCGGTCGAGCCCGCCTCGACGGTGGCCGAGGCTGCCACGCTCATGGGAGAACGTCACGTGGGTTCTGCCCTCGTGCTCGACGGCGGACGGGCGGCCGGGATCTTCACCGAACGCGACATCCTTCGCGCCCTCGCGAGCGACTTCGACGCCGCGCATCACCCGGTCGCGGACTGGATGACGCACGATCCCACGACGGTGGAAGCCGACACGGACGTTCGGGCTGCCCGGGACCTGATGCTCGCCGGCGGGTTCCGTCACCTGCCGGTCACGCTGGAGGGCGAGCTCGTCGGGATCGTCTCGATCCGCGACGTCTCGCGGACGGGCCCTGAGCTCGCCTAGAAGCCGGCCTTCCCTCGTTCGGGCAGGTCGGCGGCCGCCTCCTTGAGGGCCTTCCACACGTCGCGGAAGACGTCACCCGCGTAGCTGGCTGGCTGGCTGTTCTCGCCGCCCATCGCTCCGCGAACCGCCGACGCCGTGATCTCTACGGCCTTCTCGAACAACGCCCAGTCGAGCTCTTTCGCCATCGGTGTTCGGACCTCCGGGTCATGTGGTGGCGAACAGGCTACAGGGCGTCACTCGTAGGCGCGCAGTCCGGTCAGCGCCTCGCCGAGGATCAGCGTATGGATCTCGCTCGTCCCCTCGTAGGTGAGGACCGATTCGAGGTTGTTCATGTGGCGGATCACGGGGTACTCGAGCGTGATCCCGCTCGCGCCGAGGATCGAGCGAGCCTCCCGAGCGATCTCGAGCGCCTCGCGGACGTTGTTCAGTTTGCCGAGGCTCACCTGCTGCGGCCGGAGCCGCTCCTGGTCCTTCAGCCGCCCGAGGTGCAGCGCGAGCAGCGTCCCCTTGGTGAGCTCGACGGCCATGTCGGCGAGCTTGCGCTGGGTGAGCTGGAACCCGCCGATCGGACGGCCCCACTGGACCCGCGTCGTCGCGTACTCGAGCGCCGACTCGAAGCAGGAGCGGGCGGCGCCCATCGCGCCCCACACGATCCCGAAGCGCGCCTCGGAGAGACAAGACAACGGGCCCTTGATGCCCGTCACGCCAGGCAGCACCGAGTCCTCCGGGACGCGGACCGAGTCGAGCACGAGCTCGGACGTCACCGACGCCCTCAGCGAGAGCTTGCGGTGGATGTCGTTCGCCGTGAAGCCCCGCGCGTCGGTCGGCACGAGGAACCCGCGGATGCCGTCGTCGGTGGTGGCCCAGATCACTGCCAGGTCGGCCAGGCCGCCGTTGGTGATCCACATCTTCGTCCCCGACAGGACCCACCCGTCCCCGTCGCGCGCGGCCCTCGTGCGCATCCGGGCGGGGTCCGAGCCGGCGTCGGGCTCGGTGAGGCCGAAGCAGCCGATCACCTCGCCGCGCGCCATCGGCGGGAGCCAGCGCCGCTTCTGCTCCTCCGAGCCGAACTTCCAGATCGGGAACATGCAGAGCGACCCCTGGACGCTCACGAAGGACCGGAAGCCGCTGTCGCCGGCCTCGAGCTCGAGGCAGGCCAGCCCGTAGCTCACGGCGTTCGAGCCGGCGCACTCGTACCCGGTCAGGTGCATACCGAGCAGCCCCATGGCGCCGAGCTCCTTCGCCACCTCGACCGGGAACTCGCCCGCCTCGAACCACCCTTCGATGCCGGGCAGCAGGCGGTCCTCCACCCAACCACGGACCGTGTCTCGGATCGCGCGCTCCTCGTCGGAGAGCAGCCGATCCAGGTCGAGGAAATCCGAGGGAGAGGGTGATTCGCCCATGACGCTCCGTTAGCCTAGCCCCTGGACCGAAACCCCATGGCCGGCCGATCGGTCTGATGGACGGGGGCGAACCGGGAGCGCGCCCGGATCGAACATGCTGTTTCCGACGACCGATTTCGCGTTGTTCCTCGTGGTCGTGTTCGTGCTGCACTGGCTGCTCGATCCGCATCACACCCTGTGGAGATGGTTCATCCTCGCCGCGAGCTACGTGTTCTACGGATGGTGGGACCCGCAGGTCGTGTGGCTGCTCGCGCTGGTCAGCACGATGGCCTGGGGATCCGCGCTCTGGGTCGAGGTCGCGCAGGACGATCGGGGGCGCCGGCGGCGAACGCTCGTCGCTGTCGCAGCGCTGCTGCTGCCGCTCGCATGGTTCAAGTACTACGGCTTCTTCGCGCTCAACCTCGCGAACGCGTTCGACTCGATCGGCCTCTCACCGCCGCTGCCCCTGCTGCAGGTCCTGCTCCCGATCGGCATCTCGTTCTACACGTTCATGGCGATCAGCTACGTCGTCGACGTGTCGCGGTACGAGATCGTCCCGTCGGGCTGGTTGGACGTCTCGGTGTACCTGGCGTTCTTCCCGCATCTGATCGCCGGCCCGATCGTCCGCGGGGACGAACTGATCCCGCAGATCCGGCGGCCGCGTGACTCGCGCGCGATCGAGGCGTCGCGCGCCGCGTTCCTGATCTTCGGCGGGCTGTTCAAGAAGATCGTCGTCTCCAGCTACCTGGCCACGCAGATCGTGGACCCCGTGTTCGGCGCGCCGAACGCGCACGGCGGGCTCGAGGTCCTCATCGCGGTCTACGCGTACGCCGTCGTGATCTACGCGGACTTCAGCGCGTACAGCGATATCGCGATCGGGATCGCGCTGCTCCTCGGGTTCCGCTTCCCGGAGAACTTCGATCGCCCGTACGCCGCCGTCTCGCTCCGGGACTTCTGGCGCCGGTGGCACATGACGCTCTCCCGCTGGCTGCGCGACTACCTGTACATCCCGCTCGGAGGCAGCCGGCACGGCCGGACCCGAACGGCGATCAACATCATGATCACGATGCTGCTGGGGGGGCTGTGGCACGGCGCGGGCTTGACGTTCGTCGCGTGGGGCGCCTTCCACGGGATCGGTCAGGTGATCGGGCGATGGAGGGTGCGCCGCCATCCCGCGCTCGCCGCACCGGCGACCGGCTGGGTCCTCGCGCGGCGGCGGATCGTCACGTTCCACCTCGTGTGCTTCGGATGGGTGCTGTTCCGGGCGGACTCGATCGGCACCGCGTTCGAACTGCTCGCCAGTCTGTTCACGCCGGGAACGCTCACGCTCGTCACGCCGCTCGTGCTGCTCGCGATCGCCGGATCGATCGGCGCTCAATACCTGCCGCGCGAGCCGACGGTCCGACTGCGCGATGCCTTCTCCCGCCTCGGGCCGGTCGTCCAGGGCGCCGCGCTCGCGGTCGTGCTGTTCCTGATCACCACGCTCGGGCCCTCGGGCGTGAGCCCGTTCATCTACTTCCGGTTCTGACGATGCAGACCCTCGAACGACCCAGGCGCCGCGAGATCCCGAAGGTTGCGCGACCGCAGGCGCCACGTAGCCGGGCCCCCGAGCCGAGGCGCGCTTCGGCCGGCAGCGTCTTCGTCACGATGGTCGTTTGCCTCGCGCTCTGGACGGTCCTCGCGGCGCCGAACCTCGAGCGCGGCGCCGAGGGGGGGCCGATCGGTGCACGGCGGACCGCCGCCCTGGTCCTCCTCCGCCCGATCGCGGTGCTGTCCCGGTTCCTCTCCCTGTCCGAAGCCACCGGTTCGGTCGAGCACGCGCTCGGCCGGGACCCAGACGCACCGGCAGGAGGCGAGCTCGTCCTGCCCGAGCTCGACCTCCCTCGCGCCTCGCTCTCGCCGGTCGACCCCGCGCCGCCGGCGGCGGAGGAGGACGAGCCCGCCCCGACCGGGACCGTCGGCGAGCCCGCGTCCCAGGGCCATCCCGAACCGCCGGCCGAGGAGGAGAACACCGACCCGACCGGCATCCGGACCCCGACGTATTCGAACCGGCTCCGCGTCGCGGTGATCGGTGACTCGCTCTCCCAGGGGCTCGGGCCGGCGATCGAGCAGTGGTTCGACCCCGAGTTCGCCCGGGTACTCTCGCTCGGCCGGCAGTCGACCGGCCTGTCGCGGCAGGACTACTTCAACTGGCGGTCGGGCATGCGGCAGATCGTCGAGGAGTTCAGGCCCGACCTCGTCTTCGTGCTGCTCGGGAGCAACGACGCCCAGGCACAGGTATCGGCCACGGGGTCGCCGATCCCGGTGGGGAGCGTGGAGTGGGTGAACGGCTACCGGGAGCGCGCTGAGCAGATGCTGAGCGAGGCGACGAAGGCCGGGACCCACGTCGTGTGGGTCGGCATCCCGGTCGTCGCCGACCGGTGGCGCTGGGACTTCTACCGGCGGGTGAACGACATCTACCGCCAGGCCGCCGCCACGAGCCCGCTCGCGACCTACGTGGACTCCTGGGCGGCGTTCGAAGCGAAGGACGGCGGGTACACGGCGTTCGTCCGCAACGAGCGGGGCGAACTGCAGGAGATGCGGGCCCCGGACGGCATCCACTTCACGCCCACCGGCTACGCGTACCTGGGCCGGATCGCGATCCGTTCGGCGGCGGCCTCCTTCGACCTTCCCGAGAAGTCGGTCACCTTCAGCCTCTAGCTTCGCGCTCGGCGTCGAGGAACGGACCCGCCGTTCGTCGTTAGGGTGAGCGGGCTACGCCCGCGCGGAAGGAGGATCGGATGCAGTACATCACGCTGATCTACGGGGACGAGACCGCCCTGATGGGCGCCACGCCCGAGGAGCAGGCCACGAGCGCCCAGGCATGGGTCGACTACACCATCTGGCTGAAGGACCAGGGGACCCACGTTGCGGGCGACGCCCTGTACCCGACGAACGCCGCCACGACCCTGCGGTTCGACGCGGAGGGCGAGAGCCTGACCACGGACGGGCCCTTCGCCGAGACCAAGGAGCAGCTGGGCGGGTACTACCTGCTCGAATGCAACGACCTCGACGAGGCGATCGCGGCCGCGTCGCGGATGCCGCTCCGCGGCGGATCGGTCGAGATCCGGCCCGTCATGCAGTTCGACGACGAGGGCAACCCGCGGATGCCGTAACGACCCCGTCGGACGAGGTCGTCGAGCGGCTCTTCCGGCAGGAGCGGGGACGGGCGGTCGCGACCCTGATCCGGATCCTCGGCGACTTCGACCTCGCCGAGGACGCGGTCCAGGAGGCGTTCGTCCAGGCGATCCGCACCTGGCCCGGGCGCGGGGTCCCCGACAACCCGGGGGCCTGGATCACGACCACGGCGCGCAATCGCGCGATCGACCGGCTCCGGCGCGACCGGGTGCTCCGCGAGAAGACGGAGACGATGACCCGGCTCGCCGAGCTCGAGCGGCTGGGTGGGGACGAGAGCGACGTGAGTGGGATCCCCGACGACCGACTCCGATTGATCTTCACCTGTTGCCATCCGGCGCTCGCGATGGACGCCCGGGTGGCGCTCACGTTGAAGACCCTCGGGGGACTCACGACCGCCGAGATCGCCCGCGCGTTCCTCGTCGCCGAGGCCACGATGGCCCAGCGGCTCGTTCGCGCGAAGCGGAAGATCCGCAGCGCCGCGATCCCCTACCGCGTCCCGCCGCCGGAGCTGCTCCCAGAGCGGACGCCCGGCGTCCTCGCGGTCCTGTACCTCGTGTTCAACGAGGGGTACGCCGCGACGTCGGGTCCGCTGATCCGGCTCGAGCTCTGCGACGAAGCGATCCGCCTCGCCCGGGTGGTCGCGGAACTGATGCCCGGCGAGCCCGAGGTGCGAGGCTTGCTCTCCCTCATGCTCCTCCAGCACTCGAGACGGGAGGCGCGGGTCGCGGCCTCGGGCGAGCTCGTCCTGCTCGACGACCAGGACCGTTCCCGCTGGGACCACGACATGATCGACGAGGGCCTCGCCACCCTCGAGCGGGCGCTCGAGGCGAGGGGGCCGGGGACGTACCAGATCCAGGCCGCGATCGCCGCGTTGCACGCCCGCGCGCCGAGACCGGAGGACACCGACTGGCCCCAGATCGCGGCACTGTACGGACGCCTGGCCGAGCTGACGCCGTCGCCGGTGATCGAGTTGAACCGCGCGGTCGCGGTCGCGATGGCCGACGGCCCCGAGCGCGGACTCCCACTCGTCGAGGCGCTGGCCGGCAGCCTCGACGACTACCACCCGTTCCATTCGGCCCGGGCGGACCTGCTGCGCAGGCTCGGGCGGACCGACGACGCGATCCTCGCGTACCGCCGGGCCCTCGAGCTCGCGACGAACGAGAGCGTCCGCGCGTTCCTCGACCGCCGGATCGCCGAGCTCACGACCTAGCGACGCTCGACCCAGACGTGTTCAGAGGTCTTTCACGAGATAGTCGATCACCGAGCCGACGGCGATCGGTCCCTCGTCGCCCTCGCAGTTCGCGCTCGACACGTACGGCCCGTGCGCGTGGCGGTAGCCGAGGCGGTCGTACAGGGCCCGCGCCGCTTCGGCGTCGTCGTCGAGCGCCACCGAAAGGCCGACGATGTGCATGCCGTGCCCGCCCGCGGCGCGCTCGAGCTCGTCCATGATCGCGGTGGCGACGCCGAGACGTCGCCTCGGCCGCGCGACGAACACGTCCCGGACCTCCGCGCACGCTTCTCGGAGCGCCGACGCCGAGTACTCGTCGTGTTCGGGGAAGAGCACCATCCCCCGCCCCACCGGGACCTGCCCGATCCACGCGATCGACTGGAGGAGCTGATCCCGGGACTGGGCCCGCAATCGACGCGAGTACTCGACGCCGCTCCAGAGCGGCAGCCGCCGGTTCAGCGACTCGAGGTCGGCCGCCTCGAGTCGGCGAACGGTGACCTCAGCCGATCGGCACCTCCGGGACGCCGGCCAGCGCAGCCTCCTCGGCCGCGGGGTCGAACTCCACCTCGGGCAGACGGTCGTTCAGGTAGTCGTCGTACGCCTGCATGTCGAAGTGCCCGTGGCCCGACAGGCCGATCAGGATCACGCGCTCCTCGCCCTCCTCGCGGGCCGCGATCGCCTCATCCACCGCTCCGCGGATCGCGTGCGCGGACTCGGGCGCCGGGATGATGCCTTCGGACTTGGCGAACTTCACTGCGGCCTCGAACACCTCGTTCTGCGTATACGCCGCGGCCTCCATCTGACCGTGTTTGACGAGCAGCGAGAGCGAGGGAGCGTCCCCGTGATAGCGAAGACCGCCCGCATGAACCGGCGCGGGGACGAAGCCGTGACCGAGCGTGTACATGGGCAGGAGTGGCGTCAACATCGCGGTGTCGCCGAAGTCGTACGCGAACTTCCCCTTCGTGAGGGTCGGGCACGCTGCCGGTTCGGTCGCGAGGAACCGCATGTCGGGCGTCTCGCCCCGCAGGCGACCGGCCATGAATGGGTAGGAGAGCCCGCCGTAGTTCGAGCCGCCGCCGACGCACCCGATCACGACGTCGGGTGTCTCGCCCGCCATCTCCATCTGGAGCTTCGCCTCGAGGCCCACGATCGTCTGATGCAGGAGGACGTGGTTCAGGCAGGAGCCGATCGAGTACTTGGTGTCCTCGTTCGTTGCGGCCACCTCGATCGCCTCGCTGATCGCGATGCCGAGCGAGCCGGTCGACTCCGGGTTCTCCTCGAGGATCTTCTTGCCGGACTGCGTGGTCGACGTCGGGGACGGCCGCACCTCGGCGCCGAACGTTTCGATGAAGATCCGCCGATAGGGCTTCTGCTCGTACGACGCCTTCACCATGAACACGAGGCACTCGAGGTCGAAGAAGCTGCACGCCATCGCGAGCGACGACCCCCACTGTCCCGCGCCCGTCTCGGTCGAGATGCGCTTCGTACCGGCCCGCTTGTTGTAGAAGGCCTGCGCCACGGCGGTGTTCGGTTTGTGGGAGCCCGCCGGCGAGGTGCCCTCGTACTTGAAGTAGATCCGCGCGGGCGTGTCCAGCGCGCGCTCCAGCCGGACCGCGCGCTGGAGCGGGGTCGTCCTCCACAGTCGATAGACGTCGAGGACCTCGCCGGGGATGTCGATCCACTCGTCCGTGGAGACCTCCTGCATGATGAGCGCCTCGGGGAACAGCGGGGCAAGCAGGTCGGGCGTCACCGGCTCCTTCGTCCCCGGATGCAACGGAGGCAGCGGCTGGATCCCCGACTGTGCCATCACCGGCAACAGGTTCTGCCAGGCGGTCGGGATCTGGTCGGGTGGGAGGTCGAAACGGGTGCGCTCGCTCAACGGGACACCTCCAGGGCCGAGGGAAGCAGGCACCGAGCCTAACCGGACCGACGCCGTCACGCCAGTTCGCGTTCGTGCGACCTGCGCTACGACTCCTGCTCCCAGACCATCGGATAGGCCCGGCTCTGGTAGTCGTGCGGAGCCTGGATCCCGGTCACGTGCCAGGCCCTCGGCGCGATCAGCGGCTCCGCCTCGGGGGGACCCCAGCTGCCCGGTTCGTAGAGCCGGACCGGTGGGGGATCGTCCAGGATCGGCTGCAGGATCTCCCAGGCTCGCTCGACGCCGTCCTGACGTATGAACAGCGAATGGTCTCCGCGCATCGCCTCGCAGATGAGCAGCTCGTACGCATCCGAGATCTCCGATCCCGCGAAGTCCTCCGCGTAGTCGAACTCCATCGCGACCCTCCCGAGCCGCATGCCGGACCCGGGGCGCTTGGCGTTGAACGCGATCGTGATGCCCTCGTTCGGCTGGATCCGGACCGTGAGATGGTCGCGCATCGGCAGGCCCATCTCCGTCGTTCCCTTGAACACGTTGAACGGGACCTTGCGGAACTTCAGCGTGATCTCGCTCATCTTGGCGGCGAGCGCCTTCCCCGTGCGCAGGTAGAAGGGCACGCCGGCCCAGCGCCAGTTGTCGATGTCGAGCTCCATCGCCGAGAAGGTCTCGGTGGCCGAATCGGGAGCGACGCCGGGCTCGTCCCGGAACCCGTCGTACTGACCCCGCACCACCCGATCCGGGCTCGCGATCTCGGTCGCGCGGAGCGCCTTCACGGTCTCGTCGCGGAGCCGGTCGGGCGCGAACGACACCGGAGGCTCCATCGCCACGAACGTCATCACCTGGAACAGGTGGGTGGAGATCATGTCGCGGATGTTCCCCACCTGCTCGTAGAACGCGCCCCGTCCCTCGATCCCGATGTTCTCGGCCACGGTGATCTGCACGTGGTCGATGTAGCGCCGGTTCCAGATCGGCTCGAACATCCCGTTGGCGAACCGGAAGGCCAGGATGTTCTGCACCGTCTCCTTCCCCAGGTAGTGATCGATCCGGAACACCTGCGACTCGTCGAAGACGGAGTGGATGACCCGGTTGAGCTCGCGGGCGGAATCCAGATCGCGCCCGAACGGCTTCTCGAGCACGATCTTCGCGTTCTCCTGCAGGCCCGCCTCGCCGATGCGGCGCACGATGTCCCCGTACACGTCGGGCGGGACGGCGGCATCGAAGAACCGCCGCCCTCCCGTCCCGAACTCGGCGTCGACCTTCTCCAGGTGCGCGCGGAGGTCGTTCAGGGCTCCCGGCGTCACGAAGTCGCCGCGGCAGTAGGACAGGCGCGGGACGAACGCGTCCCAGGCATCGCCGACGGGTGGCTCGTCGGAGAACTGCTTGATGTTGTCGAACGCATACTCGCGGAACTCCTCGTCGGTCATCTCCGATCGCGAGTAGCCCACGAGCGCGAACCCCTCCGGCAGCATCCGGCCGTGCCACAGGTGCCAGAACGCGGGGAGCAGCTTCCGCTTGGTGAGATCGCCGGTGGCACCGAAGAGCACGACGGCCTGTGGATCGATCCGCTTGCTCATCACGAACCGCCGTCCAGCGCGGGTCCGACCTCGATCCACGAATCCAGGACCCGGACGGCGTAGACCGGCACGGGATCCACGGCCGGCCCCGCCAGGGGCTCCCCGGTCCCGAGGTCGAACTCGCTCTCGTGACACGGACACACGACGGAGTCCTCCTGCGCGCCGAAGGCTCCCTCCGCGAGCGAGCACCCCTCGTGCGTGCACTCGTCCGCGAACGCGTACAGCTCGTTCTCGACGTGCGCGATCGCGACACGGAGGCCGGGGAGGTCGAACGAGCGCAGCTCGCCCTCGGGGACCTCGGCGAGCGACCCGACGCGCCGGAAGCTCTCGTCCACGACCGCATCTTCGCCCAGCCGCGGGGCGTTGGTACAGCCCCGGCCACGCGGTGCGCCGAACCCTCAGCCGACCGTGGCCCGGCCGCGCCCGTCGGACGCACCGGCGGCGATCCTCGTGACCGCCGACCACAGCCGCTGGACGAGGGTCACGGCGCCGAGCGCGGTCAGCACGGCGAGTGCCGGAAGCAGCGCTCCCGGGACCGGCAGGCCGATCATCATCGCCACGTAGCGCTCGAGCCGCTGGAAGTAGCCCTCGGTGAGCTGGACGCCGGCCGCCTCGGCCTCGGCCCGGATGTGGCTCACGCCGAGCGCGATCACGAGCGTGGCGAGGGCGAGCGCCGCCTCGAGCCGCAGGCCCTGGCCCTCGAGCCCCCAGAAGAGGCACCCGAACAGGATCACGTCCGCGACCCGGTCGAGGACCGAGTCCAGGAACGCCCCCACGCGACTCGCCTGGCCTCGGAGCCTGGCGACGGCGCCGTCGAGGATGTCGCACAATCCGGCGGGGATCAGCAGCAGACCCGCGGCGAGGAACGAGCCGCGAAGCAGCAGGATGCCGACCCAGACGTTGAGCGCGAGGCCGAGCACCGTGAGATGCCACGGGCGGAACCCGGCGCGGTACGCGCCCGCCAGCAGGACGCGGTACGGCCACGTGAAGACCCACCGCATCGGCTTGGCGGCGAGCCCTTCGGCGCTTCGGGGCGCCGGCATGTCGCGGATCCGGGCCCGGTCGTCGGAACCCTGGCCGTTCACACCAAGGAGGCTAGCGTCACGCGCTCGGGCCCGCAGCCGCAGCGGTCAGGTGCGGGGTTCGAAGCCAACCACGCGGTAGCGGAACGCCCCGCCCGGGGCCTCGTAGGAGATCTCGTCGTTCGACCGCGCCCCGAGCACGGCGCTCCCGAGCGGGGACGTCGTCGTGATGGTCCGCACGCCGGGAGCGCGCTCCTCCGCCGACTCGGCGAGCAGGTACTCCTCGTCTTCCGGCTCGTCGTCGTCGAGCGGTCGCAGGGTCACGAGCATCCCGGCGGCGACGACCTCGGAATCGGGCGGGGCGTCGACGATCTCGGGGTCGCGGAGCATCCGTTCGAGGTTCCGGATCCGCGACTCCATGAGCGCCTGCTCGTTCTTGGCCGCGTCGTACTCGGCGTTCTCGCGGATGTCGCCGTGCTCGCGCGCGGTCTTGAGCCGTTCGGCGATGCGGGTGCGCCCCTTCGTGGCAAGCTCGTCGCGCTCCGCCTTCAAGCGCAGGTAGGCGTCCAGGGTGAGCGTGGCCGTCGGCTCGTGGCCGGGGTTGCGAGGCGGACGGGACGCGAGTTCTTCGGGCAGTTCCATGGGATGACCGAGCCTACCAAGTCACGTTCGAGGTCGAGGAACGTCGGCGGCATGCGGTCGGCTACTCCGCGAAGAAGATGTTCTTGACCTCGGTGTAGAGGTTTACGGCGTGCATCCCCATCTCGCGCCCGATGCCGCTCGTCTTGTAGCCGCCGAACGGCGCCTCGGTGTGGACGCTGTGCGCCGAGTTCACGGAGAGCACCCCCGTCCGGATCCCCTTGGCGACGCGGATCGCCCGCCCGAGATCGCGGGTCCAGATCGAGCCCGACAGGCCGTACGGCGTGTCGTTCGCGAGGCGGATCGCCTCCTCCTCCGAGTCGAACGGCATGATGCAGGCCACCGGCCCGAAGATCTCCTCCTGGGCGACGCGCCACGAGTTGTCGACGTCGGCGAGGATCGCGGGACGCAGATAGAACCCGCCCGGCGGTTCGGACGGCACCTCGCCGCCCGTCACGAGCCGAGCCCCCTCGTCGATCCCGAGCGAGATGTAGTCGAGCGAGGTCTGCCGCTGCCCGTCCGAGATCATCGGGCCGAGGTCCGTGGACTCGTCCTGTGGCACGCCGACGCGGAGCTCGGCCGTTCGCTTCGCCAGGCGCTCGATGAACTCGTCGTAGACGGGCCGCTCGACGAACATGCGCGCCCGCGACGTGCAGTCCTGCCCGGTGTTGTCGAAGATGGACCACATCGAACGCTCGACGCACACGTCCACGTCCGCGTCGGCGAACACGACGTTGGCCGACTTGCCCCCGAGCTCGAGCGACACACGCGTGATGTTGTCCGCGCACTGCTTCATGATCTGCGCGCCCACGGCCGTCGAGCCGGTGAACCCAACCTTCGACACCCGGGGGTCGCCGACGAGCGCGGAGCCGACGCTCGACCCAGGGCCCGGGAGCACGCTCATCGTGTCCGGCGGGAGGCCCGCCTCGACGAGGAGGTCGGCCAGCATCAGGACCGAGAGCGGCGTGAAAGTGGCGGGCTTGACGACGATCGTGTTGCCGCAGGCCAGCGCGGGACCGATCTTCCAGGACGCGATCGTGAGCGGGAAGTTCCACGGCACGATCAGCGCGCAGACGCCGACGGGTTCGCGGAGCGAGATGTCGAGTCCGGCGTCCTGCACGGGGATCGTCTCGCCGAAGATCTTGTTGGCAGCGCCGCCCCAGTACTCGAGGACGCCCGCGACCGTCCCCATCTCGCCGCGGGCGGCGTTGATCGGCTTGCCGGCGTTGCGCGACTCGACCGCGGCGAAGTCCTCGAGGCGCTCGCGGAAGAGCACCGAGGCGCGGAGCAGGACCCGCCCGCGCTCGGTGGCGCTCATCTTCCGCCACGGTCCGTCGTCGAACGCCTTCACCGCGATGTCGACGGCGCGTTTCGCGTCCTCGGGTCCGGCGTCGGCCACCTGCGCCATCGGCTCGCCGGTGCTCGGCTCGATCACGTCGGACGTAGCACCCTCCGCGGCGGCGGTCCGCTCTCCTCCGAGAACCAGTAGCTCGGTCGTCATCGCTCGCTCCCCTCGCCGGTCTGAGAGGTCGATGATAGGCGCGTGGCGCGGGTCCTGATCGC
>DATFEU010000051.1:0-12136 GCA_035250725.1 Actinomycetota bacterium | reverse complement strand
CGATGTCACCCGCTAGGCTCCGGCGGCATCCGGCGAAGGAGGGCAGGTGGAGGGCACCGGGAAGGCCGCCGTGGCGGAGTTCGTCGCGACGTTCGCGCTCGTTTCCGTGGGCGCTGGAGCGGTGATCCTCCACGCGAACGGCCAGCTCGATCTCACCGGGGTCGCGCTCGCCCAG
This sequence comes from Actinomycetota bacterium, assembly GCA_035250725.1. GTDB lineage: Bacteria > Actinomycetota > UBA4738 > UBA4738 > HRBIN12 > DASSJM01. The sequence goes on along the minus strand of DATFEU010000051.1, from coordinate 11,961 downwards.
GGGCTCGTGGTCGCGATCATGGTCTCGATCACGACGCACATCTCGGGGGGCACGGTGAATCCGGCCGTCGCCGTGTCCATCTGGGTCACCGGGAAGGTGTCGACCCCGCGGGCGGGGGCGCTGATCGTCGCTCAGCTGGCGGGCGCGATCGCCGGCGCGTTCCTGTTGAAGTTCCTCGTGCCGGCCGAGCTGTTCGGATCCGGGAACGGCGGCATCCCCGCGCTAGGGGACGGCGTCACGATCGGCAAGGGGATCCTGATCGAGGCGGTGACGACGTTCTTCCTGGTCTTCGCGTTCTTCGGCACGGTCGTCGACGACCGCGGACCGTTCTCGAAGACCGCCGGACTCACGATCGGACTCGTGATCGCGTTCGACATCATGGCGTTCGGTCCGTACACCGGGGCCGCGATGAATCCCGCCCGATGGCTCGGTCCTGCCCTGGCCACGACGGACTGGGCGGATTGGTACGTCTGGATCGTCGGCCCGATCGCCGGCGGCATCATCGCCGGGGTCCTCTACTGGAGCGTCTTCCTGAAGGACAAGGAACCCGCCACACCGTGAGCCCGCGCGGACCGCGAGGAGCGGGCGGGGCGGGTCACGGGAAGAGACGATCCCGTCCCGGCGTTCCCGAGAGGACGACATGACCTCGGACATCTACCTCGACGACGCATCGGCCACTCCGCTGATCCCCGCGGCGCGGGCGGCGCTCATCGAGGCGCTCGACGAGTTCGGCGACCCGCTCTGGATCCACGCGCGGGGCCGGAAGGCCCGTTCGATCCTCGACGGCGCTCGCGAGACCGTCGCCGCGTCGCTGGGAGCCCAGCCGGATGAGATCGTGTTCACGTCGGGTGGCACGGAGTCGGTCGCGCTCGCGATCTGGGGCGCGGCGCGAGCGGTGCGGGAGCTCGGAACCCGCATCGTCGTGAGCGCGGTCGAACATCCCGCCGTCGGAGGTGTCGGACACGCCCTCCAGAGCGACGGGTTCGAGGTGATCGAGATCCCCGTCGACGGGTACGGGCGCATCGATCTCGATCGGTACGCGGCCGAGGTCCGCGCGCCCGGCACCCTGCTCGCGAGCGTGCAGCACGCCAACCACGAGCTGGGAACGATGCAGCAGATCGCGGAGGCCGCCCGGCTGGCCCGCGAGGCGAAGGTCCGGTTCCACACCGACGCCTGCCAGACGGTCGGACGACTCCCGGTCGACGTCACGGCGCTCGGGGTCGACCTGCTGTCGTGCTCGGCACACAAGTTCGGCGGCCCGCCGGGCGTGGGCGCGCTCTACGTGCGCCGAGGTGTCGGCGTGACCGCCTACCCGTGCGGCGACGACCGCGAGCGGAAGCGACGGTCGGGCATGGAGAACACGCCCGGAATCGCCGCGATGGCGGCGGCCCTCGAGGTGGCGCTCGAGACGATGGGCGACACGGCCGCGACCCAATGGGCTCTCACGTCCCGGCTCCGCGAGCAGATCGCCGAGACCGTTCCGGGCGCGACCGTCCACGGCCACCCCACCCAGCGCACGCCGCACCTCGTCTGCTTCAGCGTCGAGGTCCTCGATGCGCCGACGTTGATGATGGCCCTCGACGATCGCGGGTTCCGCGTGGCCGCGGGGTCGCTGTGCACCGGACAGCCCGGCGATCCCTCGCCCGTGCTGGAACACATCGGGTATCCGCGGGTGAGCAGCTTCCGGATCGGGCTCGGCTCTGCGACGAGAGAGGACGACGTCGAGGCGCTGCTCGGTACCCTTCCCGAGCTCGTCGGCTCGCTCCGCGCCGTGGCCGAGCGATCCGAGAAGGAGCTCAGCCGTTTCCGAGACGGGGGACGCTAGCCCACCGTCCAGGTGTCCCCGCCCTGCAGGAGCTTCGCGAGATCGCCCTTGCCGAGCCGTTCCTCGGCGCTGCGAAGCTGCGCGTGCAACGCCTCACCGTAGACCGGCCGGTCGAAGTCACGGAAGACCCCGAGGCACGTCGCCTCGTGCGGCCCGAGCGAGAGGTGTGCGAGGCCGAAAGGCAGCGATGGCCGGCCGCCGGCCTGGTGCACCACGATGCGATCCTGATCGACTTCAGCGGTCGGCCTGACCTGCAGTCTTCCATTGTCGCCGACGATCACGCACTTCGTTCCTTCGTCGAAGACGATCGGCTCCCCGTCGACCAGTCGGATCTGGTGATGCACTCCCTCGGCCTTCTCGCGCAGCAGGTCGAACGCGCCGTCGTTGAACACGTTGCAGTTCTGGTAGATCTCGACGAACGCCGTGCCCTTGTGCTCGGCCGCCTGGCGCAGCACCCGGCTGAGGTGCTGCCGGTCGTTGTCGACGGTCCGGGCGACGAACGAAGCCTCCGCTCCGAGCGCGAGCGCGATCGGGTTGAAGGGATGATCGACCGAACCGAACGGCGTCGACTTCGTCACCTTGCCCTCTTCGGACGTCGGCGAGTACTGACCCTTCGTCAACCCGTAGATCTGGTTGTTGAACAGCAGGATCTTGAGGTTCACGTTCCGACGGAGCGCGTGGATCAGATGGTTGCCGCCGATCGACAGCCCGTCGCCGTCGCCGGTGACGACCCAGACCGACAGCTCGGGTCGCGCCGTCGCGATCCCGGTCGCGAGCGCGGGCGCGCGGCCGTGGATCCCGTGCACGCCGTAGGTGTCCATGTAATAGGTGAACCGTCCCGAGCATCCGATCCCCGAGACGAACACCGTCTGGTCGGGCTCGATCCCGAGCTCGGGCATGAACGACTGCACCGTCGAAAGGATCGCGTAGTCCCCGCACCCCGGGCACCAGCGGACTTCCTGGTCGCTGGTGAAGTCCTTCTTCGTGAGGGTGTCGACCGAACCTGCGCCTCCGTGGCCGTTGCCGTTGCCGTCGACTTGGTCGCTCACTCGTCCATCACCCTTCCGAGCCCCAACCCACCCGCAGGATCTCGTTCTCCAGGTCCTCGGCGAAGATCGGCTGCCCCTGCACCTTCGAGTACGTCGCGGCGTCCACGAGGTATTCCGCGCGGATCAACATCGCGAGCTGCCCCGTGTTCATCTCGGGGATCAACAGGCGCGGGTAGCGGCGCACGACCTCGGCCGTGTTGCTCGGCATCGGGCTCAGGTACACGAGATGCGCGGTCGCTACCTTGCGACCGCCCTCCCGGACCCGCCGCGCCGCCGCCTTGATCGTGCCGAAGGTCGAGCCCCAGCCGAGCACGAGGAGCTCGGCGTCGCCGTCGGGATCGTCGACCTCGAGCGGAGGGATGTCGTCGGCGACCTTCGCGACCTTGGCCGCGCGCAGCTGGGTCATGCGCTCGTGGTTCTGCGGGTCGTAACTGATGTCACCGGTCCCGTCCTCCTTCTCGAGCCCGCCGACACGGTGGCGGAGACCCTTCGTGCCGGGAACCGCCCACGGGCGCGCGAGCCGCTCGTCACGAAGGTAGGGCAGGAACTCCTGGCCGGCGTTCGGGCCGGTCGCGAACGCCGGGTCGATCGTCGGCAGCGAGTCCACGTCGGGGAGCAGCCACGGCTCGGAGGAGTTCGCGAGGAACGTGTCCGAGAGCAGGATCACCGGCGTCCGGTACTCGATCGCGATCCGCGCCGCCTCGAGCGCCGCGTCGAAGCAGTGCGAGGGCGAGCGCGAGGCGACCACGGGCATCGGCGACTCGCCGTGGCGGCCGAACAGCGCGAGCAACAGGTCCGCCTGCTCGGTCTTCGTCGGCATCCCGGTCGAGGGCCCCGCGCGCTGGACGTCGACGATCACCATCGGGAGCTCGAGCGTGACGGCGAGGCCGAGCGTCTCGGCCTTCAGGTCCATCCCCGGGCCGCTCGTGCCGGTGACGCCGAGGTCGCCCGCGAACGCGGCGCCGAGCGCGACGTTGGCCGCGGCGATCTCGTCCTCGGCCTGCAGCGTGATCACGTCGAAGTTCTTCAGGCGCGAGAGCTCGTGGAGCAGCTCGGACGCGGGGGTGATCGGGTAGCTGGCGTAGAACAGCCGGACGCCGCTTCGCTCGGCGGCGGCGACGAGCCCCCACGCGAGCGCCTGCGCGCCCGAGACGTTGCGGTAGGTGCCGGGGGCGGCGGGAGCCGGCTTGACCTCGTACGAGGTGGCGAACAACTCGGTGGTCTCGCCGAAGTTGTAGCCCGCCTTGAACGCGGCCACGTTCGCGTCGTAGACCTGCGGCTTGTCGCCGAACTTCTTGTGCAGCCAGTTGAGCGTGACGTCGCTCGGTCGGCCGTACATCCACGAGATCAGACCGAGCGCGAACATGTTCTTCGAGCGCTCGGCCTCCTTCCGCGTGAGCCCGAGGTCTTCGACCGCCCGAACGGTGATGGAGGTCATCGGCACCTTGAACACCTGGTATCCGTCGAGGGTCCCGTCCCGGAGCGGGTCGGAGGCGTAGCCCGCCTTGTCGAGGTTCCGCTGCGTGAACGCGTCCTCGTTCAGGACGATCGTGCCGCCCTTCTCCACCGAGCCGAGCTCCGCGCGGAGGGCGGCGGGGTTCATCGCGACGAGGACGTTCGGGTGGTCCCCGGGCGTGAGGATGTCGCTGGAGGCGAACTGGATCTGGAACGCGGAGACACCGTGCACCGTCCCGGCGGGGGCGCGGATCTCGGCGGGGAAGTCCGGGAGGGTAGCGAGGTCGTTGCCGAGCACGGCGGTCGCGTTCGTGAACCGGTCACCCGTGAGCTGCATCCCGTCTCCGGAGTCCCCGGCGAACCGGATCACGACCCGTTCCCGCTCTTCGACCTGCTTGCTCATCTCATCTAGCGTACCGCCTGAGTGCGGGTCACCCGCAGCCGCGCCGGATCTCGGGCGGGCGGAAACGGGCCGACGCGCTAGGCTTGCCGCTCCGCCCTCCTGAGGGCGGAGCGAGGAGCTCGAGACGTTGGCCTACCGAAGGATCGTCGTCGCGACGGATGGTTCCCCCTCGGCCGAGACGGCCGAGCGGATCGCCGCGGGGCTCGCGGGCGTCGGCGGGGCGAGGCTCTCGATCGCCCACGCGTACTCGAACCCCGACCGGGCCAAGGAGGCCGTCGCCCGCGCCGTCGAGATCGCCGAGCGCGAGGGCGCGCTCGCGGACGTGGCCCTTTCGACGGACGCGCCTGCCGAAGCGATCCTCACGACGGCATCGGACCACGACGCCGACCTGATCGTGATCGGGAGCGTCGGACTCGCCACCTCCGACCAGCTGTTCGGCAGCGTCCCCCGGCGGGTGGTCACGCACGCGCCCTGCGACGTCCTGCTCACCCGCCCCCGCAACCTCTCGAACCGCGAGCCGGGGACCGCCCCCTACCGCCGGCTCCTGATCGCGACCGACGGCTCCTCCACTGCCGATCGCGCCGCGCGCAAGGGCTACGCGCTCGCACACCGCCTCAAGGCCTCCGTCACGCTCGTGTTCGTCGGGCACCCGAAGACCGGCGAGCTCGTGCTCCAGGACACGGTGGCCTCGATCGGTCAGGAGTCCGGGGTGACCTCGGCGACCGAGATCCGAACCGGCGACGCCGCCCACGAGATCGTGAACGCGGCCGCCGTCGAGGGCTACGACCTCGTCGTGATCGGCAACCGGGGGCTCTCGGGCGCGAAGGCGATGTTCCTCGGTTCCGTTCCGAAGGACGTCGCGGAGACCGCCCCGTGCGACGTGCTCGTCGCCCGCACGGTCGCGCAGAACCTGGACGAGATCGCCCCGGGCGAGGGGGGGATCGTCAAGCTCGGCGACCACAAGGTGGCCGTGTACCGGGACAAGAAGGGCAAGGTGTCCACGGTCTCGGCCAAGTGCACGCACCAGGGCTGCACGGTGAAGTGGGACGCCGGGGAGAACGGGTGGCTGTGCCCGTGCCACGGGTCGCGGTTCTCGCCGACGGGCCAGGTCGTGAACGGGCCGGCCGAGCGTCCGCTGGAGCAAACCGACCTCTAGGCCGAGGCTAGAACACCTGGAACGGCTTGAAGATCATCAGCCACGTGATCACGAACAGGACCGCGAAACCGAAGGCCGCGTTCCATACCGCGACGGGCGACCGCAGGATCTCGGCGAGCTCCTCGTCGCTCCGGCGCGGGACGCCGGACGGCCGGACCTCGACCGCCTCCTTCACCCGCTGGTAGTAGGGCCTCGCCACCGCGCCCATCTCCAGGACGACGACGACGAGCAGGCCCACGGAGATCCAGAACCACCCGTCGTTCCAGAACCCGCCCTGGATCCCGGCGACGATGCCGAACGCGACGAGCCACGCCAGCGAGACGTACATCCCCAGGAGCGACGAGCCGGACGTCTGCAGCAGGACCGCGATCCGGGTCCGGTCGTTCTCTTTGCGCACCCGAAGGGCGGCCACTACCGAGACGCCGTGGAAGAGCACGAAGGCGATCACACCGGCGACGTGCAGGAACTTCCACCAGTTGTACGAGATCTGGCCGAGCATCAATCGTTGAGGTGCCGTTCGGCCTCGCGGAGACGCCGCGCGACGACCGCGAGGATCTTCGCCGCCACCGACGGCTCCTGCGCCACCGCCTTCTCGAAGGACTCCTTGAAGATGCGGATCGCGGTCACCGGGGTCTCGGCGACCACGGTCGCCGTCCTCGGTCCGCCGTCGAGCAGCGAGATCTCGCCGAAGAACTCCCCCGGTCCGAGGCGCGTCAGCACCTTGGACCCCTGCACCACCTTCACCTCGCCCTCGACGATCACGTAGAAGCTGCCGCCCGACTGGCCCGCCTCGACGATCGCCTCGTGCTGCCGGTACGAGATCTCGTCCGCGTGCTCGGTGATCCGCTTCAGGTCTCGGCGCCCGAGGCCCTCGAAGAGCGGGACCTGCGCGAGCAGGTCCGTGCCCCGTCTCCCGAGGACGCTGACGCCGCGCGACCCGCTCGACGATCCCACGTCGTCACCCTAGCGGAGGTCGTGCCGATGGCGCGAGGCATGCTGGTCAGGTCCGCTGCCCACCGGTAGCGTTGCAGGATGGAGGACCGGCTCGAACGTCTGCTGTCGGAACGCATCCTGGTCCTCGATGGCGCGTACGGGACCGCGATCCAGGACCGCGGCCTGGACGACGAGGACTACCGGGGCGAGCGGTTCCGCGACCATCCGCACGACGTCAAGGGCGACCCCGACCTCCTGAACCTCACCCGCCCCGACGTCGTCGAGGACATCCACCGGAGCTACCTCGAGGCCGGGGCCGACATCCTGACGACGAACACGTTCACCGCGACCGCGATCGCCCAGGCGGACTACGGCCTCGAGCCGTTCGTCCACGAGCTGAACCTCGAGGGGGCGCGGATCGCCCGGCGCGTCGCCGACGCGTTCGGCCCGGACCGGTTCGTGGCCGGGTCGATCGGGCCGACGAACCAGACGCTCTCGCTCTCGCCCCGGGTGAACGAGCCCGCGTACCGGACGGTCACGTTCGACCGGATGGCCGAGGCGTACGCGGAGCAGGTCCGCGGCCTCGTCGACGGAGGTGTCGACCTCCTCCTGATCGAGACGATCTTCGACACGCTGAACGCCAAGGCGGCGATCGCGGCCGCCCGGGACGTCGCGCCCGACGTGCCGCTGATGATCTCGGTGACGATCACCGACCGGAGCGGGCGGACGCTCTCCGGTCAGACGATCGAGGCGTTCTGGCTCTCGGTCGCGCACGCCGAACCGTTCAGCGTGGGGGTGAACTGTGCCCTCGGCGCCGCGGACATGCGGCCGTACCTCGAGTCCCTCGCGCGCGTCGCTCCGGTCTTCACCACGTGCCATCCGAACGCCGGGCTGCCGAACGCGTTCGGGGGCTACGACGAGCGGCCGGAGACGACGTCGAAGTACCTGCGCGAGTTCGGCGAGAGCGGCCTCGCGAACGTGCTGGGCGGCTGTTGCGGCACCACGCCCGAGCACATCCGGTCGATCGTCGCCGCGGTCGAGGGCCTGGCGCCTCGGCGATCGCCGGTGGCGCGCGGAACCACCGCGTTCAGCGGGCTCGAGCCCTTCGCGATCACGCCCGACACCGGGTTCGTGATGGTGGGCGAGCGGCAGAACGTGACCGGATCGGCACGGTTCCGGCGGCTGATCGAGGCGGGCGATTACCAGGCCGCCGTCGAGATCGCGGCCGACCAGGTCCGAAGCGGCGCGAACCTGCTCGACGTCAACATGGACGCCGACCTGCTCGACGGCGCGAAGGCCATGACCACGTTCCTCAACCTGCTCGCCACCGAGCCCGAGATCGCCCGCGTCCCCGTGATGGTCGACTCGTCGAGGTGGGAGGTCCTCGAGGCCGGTCTCAAGTGCCTCCAGGGCCGGGGCATCGTGAACTCGATCAGCCTGAAGGAGGGCGAACAGGACTTCCTCGACAAGGCGCGCCGGATCAAGCGGTACGGAGCGGCGGTCGTCGTCATGGCGTTCGACGAGCGCGGCCAGGCCGACACCGTCGAGCGCAAAGTCGAGATCCTCGAGCGGGCCTGCCGCCTGCTCGATGAGGTCGGCTACCGCCCGGAGGACGTCGTGGTCGATCCCTGCATCCTCGCGATCGCGACGGGGATCGAGGAGCACGACGAGTACGCGAAAGCGTTCATCGAGGCGACGAGGGTCCTGAAGGAGCGCCTGCCCGGCGTGAAGGTCTCGGGCGGCGTCTCGAACCTCTCGTTCAGCTTCCGCGGCAACGACGCCGTCCGCGAGGCGATCCACTCGGCGTTCCTGTACCACGCGATCGCGGCCGGGCTCGACATGGCGATCGTGAACGCCGGGCAGATCGCGCTCTACGAGGACATCCCGCCCGAGCTGCTCGAGCACGTCGAGGACATCATCTTCGCCCGACGCCGCGACGCGACCGAACGCATGGTCGCGTTCGCCGAGACCGTGAAGGGCGGCGCCACGAAGAAGGTGGTCGACCTCTCGTGGCGCGAGACGACCGTGGAGGAGCGCCTGAAGCACGCGCTCGTCCACGGCATCGACGAGTTCATCGAGCAGGACACCGAGGAGGCGCGGCGCGCGTTCGAGCGGCCGCTCGAGGTGATCGAGGGACCGCTCATGGCCGGGATGCAGGTCGTCGGCGATCTGTTCGGTGCCGGCAAGATGTTCCTCCCGCAGGTCGTGAAGAGCGCGCGCGCGATGAAGCGGGCGGTCGCCTACCTCGAGCCGTTCATGGAGGAGGAGAAACGCTCGCTCGGGCTCGACCAGACGCGGGCGCAGGGCAAGGTGGTCCTGTGCACGGTCAAGGGCGACGTGCACGACATCGGCAAGAACATCGTGGGCGTGGTGCTCGGCTGCAACAACTACGAGGTGATCGACCTCGGCGTGATGGTGGCTCCCGACGTCCTGCTCGACACCGCCGTGGAGGAAGGCTGCGACATCGTGGGGTGCTCCGGCCTCATCACGCCCTCGCTGTCCGAGATGGAGGGCGTCGCCGGGGAGATGGAACGGCGCGGGCTCGACCTGCCGCTGCTGATCGGAGGCGCGACGACCTCGAAGCAGCACACCGCGGTCCGGATCGCCCCGGAGTACGGCCAGCCCGTCGTGCACGTCGTCGACGCGTCGCGCGTCGTCGGAGTCGTCTCCGACCTCCTCGACCCCGAACGCCGGACGAAGCTCGACCGCGACAACCGCGACGACCAGGAGCGGCTGCGGCGGCTCCATGCCGAGCGGGAGGCGCAGCCGCTGCTCCCCTACCGGATCGCGGTCGAGCGAAGGACCCCGATCGTCTGGCGCGCGGAGGATCTGGCCGAGCCGGCGTTCGCGGGCGTTCGGTCCGTCGAACCCGATCTCGCCGAGCTCCGCGACTACATCGACTGGACCTTCTTCTTCTCCGCGTGGGAGCTGAAGGGCCGCTACCCGCAGATCCTCGACCACCCCCGTCACGGCGAGGCCGCGCGGGAGCTGTTCGAGGCGGCGAACGCGCTCCTCGACCGGATCGTGGCGGACGGTTCGCTCCGGGCTCGTGGTGTCCACGGCTTCTGGCGCGCGTGGTCCGAGGGCGACGACGTCGTCCTGGAGGACGACACGAGGTTCCCGATGCTCCGGCAGCAGGCGGATCACGGGGAAGACCGCCCGAGCCGGTCGCTCGCCGACTTCGTGGCGCCGGCCGACTCGGGTCTCCAGGATCATCTCGGCGCGTTCGCGGTGACCGCCGGGATCGGCGCCGACGAGCTCGCCACGCGGTTCGAGTCAGACCACGACGACTACAACGCGATCCTGGTGAAGTCGCTCGCCGACCGGCTCGCCGAGGCGTTCGCCGAATGGCTGCACGAGCGGGCCCGGCGCGACTGGTACGAGTCCGGGCCGGCGATGGCGAACGACGAGCTGATAGCCGAGCGCTATCGAGGGATCCGCCCCGCGTTCGGCTATCCGGCCTGTCCGGACCACAGCCGCAAGGGCACGCTGTTCGAGCTCCTCGGCGCCTCCGACGCGGGGATCGAGCTCACGGAGCACTTCGCGATGACGCCCGCCGCGAGCGTCTCGGGCCTGTACTTCGGCCACCCCGCGTCGCGGTACTTCAACGTCGGACGGATCGGTCGAGACCAGGTCGAGGACTACGCGGCCCGGTGCGGGATGGATCGTCGCGAGGCGGAGGCGTGGCTGCGTCCGAACCTCGCGTACGAGCCCGAGTAGGTGCGCTGCCCGACGATGGCCGACAGATGTCTGATCTACGCTGAGGTCGTCTGGATGACTTCGACAAGCTCCGCCAGCGGATCCACACCCTTCAGCTCATGGAGCTGAACGAGCTTCGAGAGGGATCGAGCTCAGCGCTCGACGCCGTGTCGGCCGGCTAGTGGAACGAGTGCCCGCAGGCGCACGAACCCTGCGCGACCGGGTTGTCGATCGTGAACCCCGAAGCCTCGAGCGTGTCGACGAAGTCGATCTTGGCCTCCGCCAGGTACGGGACGCTCATCCGGTCGATCACGACCCGGACCCCGAACTGCTCCTCGGCAACGTCTTTCTCGGACAGCTGGTCGTCAAGGTACATCGCGTAGCGCAGCCCCGAGCAGCCTCCGGGCTGAACGGCCACCCGCAGCGCGATGTCCGAACGGCCCTCCTCCACGAGGAGCTCCTTCACCTTGCCGGCCGCGGACTCGGTCAACTCGATCATCTGGCCTCCGTCGCTCGAACCCCTGGATTCTAACGGTTCACCGGCCGTTTCCTACCCGGCTGCCTGGGTTTCCTTCAGGTCGACCACCTCGGCCAGCGCCGTCCGTCGCAGCTCCTCGGGTGTCGTGCCGAACACCGAGTCGGGGCTCCCCGCAGCCGCCCAGACCTCGTCGAACGCAAGCAGGTCTCGGTCGAGGAACGTCCGGACGCGTCCGGGATGGCCGAACGGGGGCGTTCCGCCCACGGCGAACCCTGTGGCCGCGCGTGCCTCCTCCGGCGTGGCTCGGCGGACATCGCGGGCGCCCGCGATCTCGGCGAGGCGTTCGACGTCCACCCGGTTCGCGCCGCTCGTGAGCGCGAGCAGCGGCGTGCCGTCGGCCGTGAACACGAGCGACTTCACGATCTGGCCCACCTCGCAGCCGATCGCGCGAGCGGCGTCCTGCGCGGTCTTCGTCCCTTCCGGGAACCGGCGTACGTCCACGGGATGCCCGAGGACGCTCGCCGCGTCGAGGAACCGCTCGGTCGCATCGCTCACGTCGGGACGATAGCGGACGGGTACGATACGCCGCGACCGAACGGAGGGGCACGGGTGATCCCACGCGTCGAGATGCTCGGGGCCGCCTCGGCCGAACGTGAACGGCTCGGGCGCACGATCCAGTACGCGCCCGCCGGCGCGTGGGAGGCCGACAGCGTCTGCGAGGGCTGGCGCAACCGCGACATCGTCGCGCACCTCGCCGGCCAGGAGACCGCCGCCGCGCAGCTCATGAACGGCGATCCGGCCACCGAGTTCGACGCGTTCCGCGAGGCCAACGGCGGCGAGCTCTGGGTGACCGGCTTCAACGAGTCGGCGGTCCGCGCCCGGGACGAGATCCCCGCCCGCCAGGTAGCGAGGGACTGGGGGCGCGCGGCGGACGTCTTCCTCGAGGCGGCCGCCGGCCTGTCC
>DATFEU010000039.1:0-4203 GCA_035250725.1 Actinomycetota bacterium | reverse complement strand
CCACCACGCCGGAGCGGACCAAGCAGCTCGTCAAGGAGGACGTCGAATGGGCCAAGCGCCGACTGAAGCGATGAGCCAGATCGAGGCGACCCGACGCCGCCTCGACGACGAGTTCGCCGAGCTCGAGACCTACCTGACGCCGACGGCCGCGTTTGCGAAGCGCGCGGCCGCGGTCGTGGGCGGGATCGTGGCGGGGTTCGCGTTCCTCAGGTTCGTGCTGCGCAGGCGTGCCGATATGCGCGAGACTCGCCGTCTCCGTTCGATCGACGAGCGGCTCGAGCGACTCGAGGAGCTCCTCGAGCGCTCGGCGTTCGTCTCCGTCCGGGATGCCCGCCGCGTCCGCTAGCTCTCGCTGGGGGGGCCATCGGCAACTCGGGCGTGATGCCGGTCTCACGCTCCGAGACCTCCCAGAAACATGGCCATGTCCTGCTCGTCGCGCGTCCCCGGAACAGCGGGCGTCGCACTGGCGAGCCGTAGCTCCACGAACCGAGGCGTAGAAGGCACCGCCTACGGCGTTCGGATCGGAGGCGGCAAGGAGCAGCGGGAGCGCGCCGCGCACCGGCTGTTCATGTCCGCCGGGGACCAGGCCATGCCCGATGCAAAGCCCGGCCGGGGTGTCGCCGTCCCTGCCTATGCTGGGTGGATGACCTGCCAGGTCTGCGGCGAGCCGATCCCCGAGGGCGCGCGCTTCTGCCCCAACTGCGGCTCGCCCGTCGGCGCCCCGCTCCGCACCGAGGAACGCAAGATGGTGACGGTCCTGTTCGCCGACCTGGTGGACTCGACCGGCCTCGCCCAGCGCCTCGACGCCGAACGCGCGCGCGAGATCCTCGGGCGCTTCTTCGACGCCGCCTCCGAGGAGCTGCTCGCGCTCCGCGGCCGGCCTGAGAAGTTCATCGGCGACGCGGTGATGGCGGTGTTCGGCCTTCCCACGGTCCATGAGGACGACGCGCTCCGAGCCGTCCGTGCCGGTCTCGCGATCCGTGCTCGGACCCGGCGCCTGAGCGCGACCCTCGGACTGCCCGAGCCGCTCGACGTCCACATCGGGATCGCCTCCGGCGAGGCCGCGACCGGCCTGGGGCCGGCCGGACAGCTCCTCGTCACCGGGCCGGTCGTGAACGCGGCCGCCCGGCTGCAGGCTGCGGCCGGACCCGGCGAGGCGCTCGCCGGCGAGACGACCGTCGCGCTCACCGTGAACGAGGTCTCGTACGCGGACCGCAGGAGCGTCGAGGCCAAGGGGTTCGACGGCGAGCTCGACGCCTTCCCGGTCGAGGGCATCGCACCGCGCTCGAGCCGGCGGACGATCCCCTTCGTCGGCCGGACGAGCGAGCTCGCGATCCTGCGCGAGAGCCTGCACCGCGCGACGAGCACCGGCCACCCGGCCCTCGTCACGATCGTCGGCGAGCCCGGCATCGGCAAGTCACGCCTGGCCGACGAGCTCGCAGCGGCGCTCGGCGACGACGTCCCGGTGCTCGCCGGTCACGCCCGCCCGTTCACCGATACCGCGACGTTCGCGCCCGCAGCGACGATCGTCGCCGAGCTCGCCGGGCTCGAGGAGCAGGATCCGCCCGACAAGGCCAAGCGCCGGTTGCGTGAGCTCGTCGAACGCCACGGCATCGCCCAGGACCACCTCGTCGAACGGATCTCGTTGCTGTTCGGCATGGCGGACCGCCCGACCCGGTCGTCGTTCGTCCAGGACGTGCAGTCCGGCTTCGTCGCGCTCGTCGACGGCATCGCCCGCGACGCGCCCGCCGTACTGGTGTTCGAGGACGCCCACACGCTCAAGGCGCCGATGCTCGACCTGATCGAACGGCTCGGGACGCCGGCCCGACGCGGCACGCGCCGTGTCCTCGTCCTCGTGCTCGCGCGACCGGAGCTCCTCGACGAGCGACCCGGCTGGGGCACCACGACCGCGAACGCGGTCCGTCTCCAGCTCGACCCGCTGACGACCGAGGAGTCCGTCGACCTCGCGCGACAGGCGTCCGCCCGGCGGATCGAGGACGCCGAGGCGACCGAGATCGCCGAGCGCGCAGGCGGCAACCCGTTCTTCATCATCGAGACGACCGGGATGCTGCTGCCGGGCGGGATCGCCGAGTCTCCCGGGTCGAGGGCGACGCTCCCGCCGACGGTGCAGGCCGTCGTCTCGGCGAGGCTCGACCAGCTGCCGCCGCGCCTGCGCGAGCTGACGCGGCGCGCGTCGACGTTCTTCGTCTCGTTCGACCTCGAGGAGATCAGCACGGTCGACCCCGACGTCACGGACGAGGAGCTCGAACGGCTCGAGGAGGCCGAGGTGATCGTCCGCGAGGACGAGAGCCACGCGGTGCCGCGCTGGCGCGTTCGGCACGCCACGCTCAAGGACGTCGCGTACGCGAGCCTGCCCAAGCGCGAGCGCGTGCGACTGCACCAGCTGATCGCGGACCGGCTCCTCACCGAGGGCCACCCCGCGTGGGCCGCCGATCACCTCGACCTCGCCGCGATCGCGTCGCTCGACCTCGACCGCGACGATCGTGCGGTGGCCGAGCGCGCGGCCGGAGCACTGGTCGCCGCCGGCGACGTCGCTCGGCGCCGGATGGAGAGCCGGACGGCGATCGACGACTACGAGCGCGCGCTCGCGCTCGCCGACGCGGATGAGCGATGGGGCGTCCGCGAGGGCCGTGCGCTCGCGGGGATCGGCGAGGCCCGCTATTGGCTCGGCGAGTATCCGGACGCCCGACGGGCCCTCGAGCGGGCGGTCGAGCTCGGGACGAAGACCGGCGACGCGTTCACGCTCTCGCTCGCGCTCCGGTTCCTGGGCGACATCGCGATCAACGTCGAGGCGGACCTCGACAAGGCCGAGCAGCTGCTCGCGCGCTCGCTCGCGGCGGCGGAGGAGTACGGCGACCCCTGGGCGATCGTGCGGACGCTCCTGTTCGCCGGGTGGGTGCCGTGGACGAGGCAGCAGACCCGCGAGGCCGAGATCATCTGGCGCCGAGCGCTCGAGGTCGCCGACCCCGAGGACGGCTGGGCGCGGGTCCGCGCGCTGAACTCCCTGTCGGTCAACCTGACCGGCGGGCCCGGGTACGGACCCGAGCACCCGGAGGCCGCCGAGCAGGCGCTCGCGGTGTCCGAACAGGCGCTCGCGCTCGCCGAGGAGATCGGCGACCAGTTCAGCATCGCGATCGCGACCGTGCAGCGGTCGCGCGTCCTCGACGATCTCGGCCGGCAGGCGGAGGCGCTGCCCGGTCTGGAGCGCGCGACCACGATCTTCGAGGAGCTCGGGGCGCGGTGGGAGCTCGCCGACGCCCGGGCCGAGCGCGGGATCGTGTACCGAGAGCTCGGCCGGCTCGACGAGGCGGAGGAGGACCTTCGCGCGGCGATCCGGATCTCCGAGGAGCTCGGCGAGCGCCAGATGGGCGAGTGGACGTGGCGAGCGTTCGCGCTGGTCGCGGAGCGTCGCGGCGACCAGGCGGAGGCCGAACGCCGGTGGCGGCGATCCCGGGAGGCCCAGGCGCAGGGACCGAGATAGGGTCCGCGAAGCCGTGACGCCGTGATCCCGATCCGCGACGCGAACCCCACGCGGCGCCTGCCGGCGATCACGCTCGCCCTGATCGCCGCGAACGTCGCCGTCTTCCTGCTCTGGCAGCCGACGTTCGGCGACCAGGTCGAACAGCAGCTCTTCTTCTACTGCCAGGCCGAGATCCCCTGGGAGGTCTCGCACCGGGAGAGCCTCGCGCAGGGTGGGCTCGACGCGCGTCTCGCGATCGACGAGGACCTCGGGCCGGACGCCGGGAACGTGATCCAGCCCGAGCTCCAACGACGATGTCCCGACAAGAGCTGGCTCGCGTCGATCCTCGTCGCGATGTTCCTGCACGGCGGGTGGTTCCACCTGCTCGGCAACATGCTGTTCCTGTGGGTCTTCGGGAACAACGTCGAGGACCGCCTCGGCTACCTCGTGTACCCGCTGTTCTACGTGCTCGGCGGGCTCGCGGCCGCCGGGTTGCAGCTCGCGTTCGACGCGAGCTCGACGATCCCGAGCCTCGGCGCCTCGGGCGCGATCGGCGCGGTCCTCGGCGCGTACCTCGTGCTGTTCCCGGGCGCCCGCGTGGTGACGCTGATCTTCTTCTTCTTCATCACGTGGGTGGAGCTGCCGGCGAGCGTCGTGCTGGGTGTGTGGTTCGTGATCCAGTTCTTCAGCGGCGTGGGCCAGCTCGGGGTCGAGGTCGGCGG
>DATFEU010000250.1:0-3147 GCA_035250725.1 Actinomycetota bacterium | reverse complement strand
AGCTCCGGTCGCGAGGGAAGCTCCACCCCAAGCAGGTCGAGGATGCGCTCGCCGACATGCGCGTCGCGCTGCTCGAGGCCGACGTGGCCGTCGAGGTGGCGGACGACCTCGTCGCCCGGGTCCGCGAGCGCGCCCTCTCCGAAGAGGTCATGCGGAGCCTCACCCCTGCACAGCAGGTGATCAAGGTGGTGCGCGGCGAGCTCCAGGAGACGATGGGCGGCACGCAGACGGCATTCGCGCTCCCGCAGTCGCGGCCGGCGGTCGTGATGATGGCCGGCGTGCAGGGGTCGGGGAAGACGACGGCCGCCGCCAAGCTCGCGCTCATGCTGAAGTCGAAGGGCAAGCGGCCGCTGCTCGTCGCGGCCGACCTCTGGCGGCCCGCCGCCGTCGAGCAGCTCTCGACGCTCGGCCGCGAGATCGGCGTGGACGTCGTGTCCGACGGCAAGGACGCGGTCAAGGTCGGCAAGAACGCCCTCAAGCACGCGGGTCGTGAAGCGTTCGACGTGATGATCGTCGACACCGCCGGCCGGCTCCACGTGGACGACGAGATGATGCGGGAGGCCCGCCGCGTGAAGGACGCGATCTCGCCCCATCACGTGCTGATGGCCTGCGACGCGATGACCGGGCAGGACGCGATCGTTCAGGCGCGCGCGTTCATGGCCGAGGTCGACACGACGGGGTTCGTGCTCACCAAGCTCGACGGCGACGCGCGGGGAGGGGCCGCGCTGTCGATCACCTCGGTGACGGGGCGCCCGGTCTTCTTCGTCGGGACGGGGGAGCGGCCGCAGGACCTCGAGCCGTTCTACCCGGACCGGATGGCCTCGCGGATCATGGGGATGGGCGACGTCCTGTCGCTGATCGACAAGGCGCAGGAGACGGTCGATCAGGAGAAGGCCGCCGAAGCCGCCGAGCGGATGATGACCGCCCGGTTCACGCTCGAGGACTTCCTCGTGCAGATGCAGGAGGTGCGCAAGCTCGGACCGCTCCAGGACCTGTTGGCCATGCTGCCCGGCGTGCCCGGCGGCAAGGATGCCCTCAAGGACCTCGAGGTGGACGAGGGTCAGATCACGCGGGCGCAGGCCATCATCCAGTCCATGACCACGGAGGAGCGGCGGAATCCCGCTATCATCGGCGGGTCTCGGCGCCTGCGGATCGCCCGAGGGTCCGGCGTGACCACCGCGGACGTGAACTCCCTGCTGAAGGAGTTCGACCAGGCCCGGAAGATGATGAAAAGCATGCTGGGCGGCAAGAAGATGCCCAGGATCCCGGGGATGCCGAACATCACGGGACCGTAGCGAGCGGGAGTTGAGGACATGTCGGTTCGGATCAGACTGAAGAGGCTCGGAGCGAAGAAGCGGCCGTTCTACCGGGTCGTGGTGGCCGATCAGCGCAGCCCGCGCGACGGCCGATTCATCGAGAACATCGGGACGTATCGTCCGCTCGAGGACCCTTCCGGGATCGAGATCGACCAGGAGCGCGCGCTTTACTGGCTCGGCGTCGGCGCGCAGCCGTCCAATACGGTGAAGGTCCTGATGACCAAGGTCGGGATCTGGGACGCGTTCACGGCCGGCAGACCGACCGAGGACACGTCGACCGGAACGAAGAAGGCTGCCGCCGAGGCCTCCTGACGATCATGGCGGGCGGCGTTCGAGACGTCCTGGAGTACCTCGCGAGGGAGCTGGTCGACGATCCGGATGCGGTCCAGGTCGATGAGGCCGAAGACGACCGTGGCATCCTGCTCACCCTGCGCGTCGCCGAGGGCGACATCGGCAAGGTGATCGGCCGCGGCGGCCGAACGGCGCGCGCGATCCGGACGATCGTCAAGGCCACGGGGATCCGCCAGGGCATCCACCACACGGGCGTCGAGATCCTCGACTGAGCTCGAGCGGGCGGGGCGACCGGGTGGACGAGCCGACGGTGGTGGTCGGCCGTATCGCCCGCGCCCATGGCGTTCGGGGTGAGCTGTCCGTCGTCGTGCTCTCGGAGGTGCGGGAGCGCTTCGAGCCGGGAGCCGCGGTCTCGCTCGAGGACGGCCGGACGTTCACGATCGATGCCGCTCGACCCCATCGCGATCGATTGCTCGTGCGGTTCCGCGAGGTGACCGACCGGTCGGCCGCCGAGGCCCTGCAGGGCTCGCTGCTCGTGGCGTCGCGTAGCTCCTCGCCGCCGCTCCCTGAGGGCTCCTGGTGGGATCACGACGTCGAGGGCTGTGAGGTCGTGACCGATGCGGGCCGGACGCTCGGGACCGTCGCCGAGGTGATCCACACCCGCGCGAACGACATCTGGTCGGTGCTCGACCCGTCGGGTCCGGAGACGCTGATCCCGGTCCTGAAGGACGTGGTCGTGAGCGTGGACACGGCCGGGAAGCGCATCGTCGTGCGAGAGATCCCGGGGCTCACCACGGACGACGAGGGAACCGACCGGCGTCACGGGGTGTAGTCGTTGCGTGAAGCGACCGGCCTCCTCGTCCTCTGCGTGATCGCGGTGCTGGCGCTGTCGCCCGCGGTCGCGTCCGCGAAGGTCCCCCCGTTCACCCTCGACGCGGCGCCGACCGACCCGTCGGCCGGCGAGGTGGTCCGGCTCACCGTCCGGTTCTGGGACGACGCCGAGCACACCGACCCCGCGAGGTGGCCGGACATGCGCAGGCTCGACGCGTTCCTCTGGGCGCACCCGGCCGGCTCCATCGATGAGGCGACGCCGATCGACCTGCGCCGGCTCCGACCCGGCGTCTACCTGGCCGAGCTGACGATGTCGTCGCCGGGCACGTGGATCCTGTGCACGTGGCGGGCCAGGTGCGCGGGTGGGTCGTCGATGGCCGGCTACCCGAACCGGATCGAGCTCGAGGTCGCGTCGTCGGCCCCGAAGCCTGCAGCAGGGACCTTCGCCGCGCCTTCGGCGGAGCCGTCCCCGTCGGTCCCGACGCCGGTGCCGCTCCTCGCGCTGTTGGCGCTCGTCGCCACGTCCGCGGCCCTGATGGGGCGTTTCGGCCCCCGTCGCACCTGAGGCGCTAATGGGTGGCCAAGAGGTGTAGGAGACTTCCTCCCGAGCCACCGACAGGAGAGCACTCGCGGTGCTGGGCCTGGAGCCCTGAGGCTAGATCGTGCCCCTGTCGGTCGCTGGGGAGGTCGACGGCTGGTGGGGTGTCGT
>DATFEU010000028.1:0-3890 GCA_035250725.1 Actinomycetota bacterium | reverse complement strand
CTCGCCGAGCACGTCCTCCAGGAAGAAGTACGGGAGGATCCGCTTGCCGACGAAGCGGCCCTGGAAGTCCGTGAACATGCACAGGACGGTGTCGATCTCACCCGCGTCGGCGAGCTCCTCGAGCTCCTTCACGGTGAGCATACCGGTTGCGCCCTTCACGACGGTCCGCCTTTCGGGTCGGGGAGGTCATCGAAGAGCCCCACGTCGACCGTGTCAAACGCGAGCGGCGGGCCCGCGGAGCGAGCCCGCCGCTTCGGATCGCTCGGTTCGCCTAGCCGGATGGGGTCTCCGACGGTGGCTCGGCCGACGTCGACCCGCTCCTCTGTCCTCGGAGCACCGCCTCCTGTGCCGCCCGGCTCGTCTCGTACGAGACCTCCGGCACGCCGCGTTCCCCCTCCGTGAGAGCAAACTCCTCCTCCGGGGACAGAACGAGTCGATTCCGTCCCGCGATCGCGAAGTACAGGACCCCGAGGACGTAGTAGATGGCCACGCCGTAGACGCCGGGCCGATAGGCCTCGTTCAGGAAGATCGCGATCAGCGACACGGCCGCGAGCGCCCCCGCGATGACCGCTCCCGGGACGCCCCACCTGCTTCGGTACGGGCGGTCGATGTTCGGGAGCTTCCGCCGCAGCAGGACGAACGACACCATCTGCAGGATGTACGAGATGACCGCCGCGAACACGGCCATGTTGAGCAGCGCCGCGACGATCTGCGCTCCCAGCTCTTGCTGCTGCAGAACCCAGACGAGGAAGAACACGGCGTACCCGACCACCGCACCAGCGATCAATGCGACGTGCGGGGTCTTGCGCTCCCCGTGTGTCACCGACAGGAACTTCGGGAAGTATCCCGCCCGCGAGAGCGAGAACGTGTTCCGTCCGTAGGCGAAGATGATCGTAAAGAAGCTCGCCACGAGGCCGATCAGGAAGAGCAGGCCGAGGTAGTACGCCACGTCCCCCGTGCCGAAGATGGCCCTGAACCCGTCGAGGAGCGGGAAGCCGGAGGCGCCGTAGAGGAACGCGCCTCCGGGAAGCGCCGTGTTGAACACGAGCACCAACGCGGCCGCGATCAGGAGGGTGTGCATCCCCATGATCGAGCCTCTCGGCACGTCCCGGCGAGGATCCATCGACTCCTCCGCCGCAAGGGGCACCTCCTCGATCGCGAGGAAGAACCAGATCGCGAACGGCAGGGACTTGAAGATCCCGCTGATCCCGAACGGCAAGAGCGGCCCGCCGCCCTCAGGGATCTCGGCGCCGTCCTCCGCGATGTTCGTCCACAGGTCGAAGTTGAGATCGCCGGAGAAGATGGCGGCGAGGACGAAGAACGCGAGCACCGCGAGTGACAGCACCGTGATCGTGATCGTGAACTTCATCGTGGCCTCGATGCCGACGATGTTGATCCACACGAAGATCGCGTAGAAGAGCAGCGCCCAGAGCGGGAGGCTGTTCCACCACGGGTCGCCGGTGACGTCGAAGATGCCGACGACGATCTCCTGCATCAGCAGCGAGATCGCCCCCACGACCACCGCCGGCGTGATCACGTATTCCATGTTCTCGGCGAGGCCGGTCAGGAATCCGCCCCACGGGCCCATCGCCGACCGGGCGAACGAGTACGCGCCACCCGTGTGGGGTAGGGCCGGCGACATCTCGGCGATCGAGTACACGAGGCCGTAGTACATGATCGCCATGAGGATCCCTGCGATCAGCAGGCCGCCGAAGCCGCCGGTGCCGAGACCGAAGTTCCAGCCGTAGAACTCGCCGGAGATGACGGCTCCGACGCCGAGCGCCCAAAGGCCCCAGACGCCCGCATGGCGCCGAAGACCCCGCTGCTGGAAGTACTCCTCACCTACTTCTTTGTAGGTAACGGAGCCGACCTTCCGCTGCTCCTGTCCCTCCTGTCCCACGTCGCTCCCTCCCTCATCGGACGACGCGAGGTATTGAGCCTCACGCGGATGGGACTGTCAAACCTGTGGCCGACGTCTCCTTCGTACGAGGTTCCGAGACAGCGCGACGAGCAGGACCGACCCCCAGACGGGCACGACGCCGAGCAGATCCGTGAGGTCGGCGAGGACAAGACCACCGACCGCCGCGAGGCCGATCGAGAGAGCCACCGGCGGTCTCCACCTCGCCGTCAGCAGGAGCGCGATCAAGGCGACGAATCCCACGAGAGCCCACCAGTTCCACTCGGAACGTCCGTAGTGCAGCGGCCAATTGCCGCCGACGAGCAGGATGCCGCAGTTCATCGAGCCTGTGATCGGCGAACGATGGTCGACCCGAGCAGGAGGGCGAGGAACCAGATGCCGCTGGCCGGGAACGATCCGGTGACGTCGGCGAGCAAGGGCGTGAACAACCCACCGAACACCAAGGCCATGACCAGCCGCCCGGTCAGTTCCATGGCGAAGAGGAATCGCGCGACGACGATCGCAAGGACGATCGCGACCACGACGACGAGCAGGGGCGAGAGGTCCAGGTCGGGATCGACCGCTGGCCACGGTGGAACGGCGGCCGCCAGAGCGGCGCTCATCTCTCGATGGTACGCCACTCGCGGGGAACGGTCAGTCTTCGGGCGTCACGTACGCGGCGGTGATGCCCCCGTCGACGATCAGCGAGGCCCCGGTCATGAACGACGAGTCGTCGCTCGCGAGGAACAGGGCGGCCTTCGCGAGCTCCTCCGCCCTGCCGAGCCGGCCCATCGGGATGTGGACGAACCGGCGTTGCCGTCTCGCCGGGTCGGAGAGCAACTCGGCCAGGAGCGGCGTATCGATCGGTCCAGGACAGAGCGCGTTGCACCGGATCCCTTTGCGCGCGTATTCGACCGCGATCTCCCTGGTCATCGAGAGCACCGCGCCCTTGGAGGCGGTGTACGCCGTCTGCGACGTGGCGGCGCCCATCCAGGCCACGAACGAGGCGACGTTGATGATCGACCCGCCTCCCGAGGCGATCATCGCCGGGATCCCGTGCTTGCAGCCGAACGCCACGCCCTTGACGTTGATCCCCAGCGTGGTGTCCCAGATCGAGACGTCGTTGTCGGTGACCGAACCGTCCTGGCTGAGCATCACGCCGGCGTTGTTGTAGAGGACGCTCAGGCCGCCGAAGCGGTCGACCGTGGCCCTCACCATCGCCTCGGCGTCCGCCTCGTCGGAGACGTCGGCGTGAACGTAGTGGGCCTCGCCTCCGCCGGCGCGGATCTCGGTCGCAACCGACTCGCCGGCGTCGTCGGCCAGGTCGGTGAGCACCACCTTCGCGCCCTCGCTCGAGAACAGATGGGAGGCGATCGCCCCCATCCCGCTCGCTCCGCCGGTGATGAGCGCGATCTTTCCGTCGAGCCGTCCCATGCCAGACCCCCTTCGCCCGCGAAGGATACGGCGTCAGGGGTCACCGGGAAGCCGGGCGAGGCGCCACAGGGCCGAGAGCCCCGCGTCGGTCCCGGGCCAGTGACGCCGAACGGCCTCGGGCCCGGCCCGACGGACGACCGCGCGGAGCACGGCGGCGACCATCACGACGTCGTCCAGGTACCCGATCCCTGGGATGAGGTCCGGTACGAGGTCGATCGGGAGCGCGGGGTACCCGATGAGGACCCAGAGTCTCCCCCGGACGCCGCTCGGGAGCGAGCGGTCGGCCGCGATCCGGCGAACGAGCCTGACGATGTCGGGGATCGTCCTGACCGCCTCCCGCGCCGACGCCGCATCCGGCTTCGCGATCCACACGTACGCGATGAGCGCCAGCCACATGATCGCCAGGGTGGCGACCGGCGCGATCAGGACCCGCGCCACGCGCCTATCATCGACCTCTCAGACCGGCGAGGGGAGCGAGCGATGACGACCGAGCTACTGGTTCTCGGAGGAGAGCGGACCGCCGCCGCGGAGGGTGCTACGTCCGACGTGATCGAGCCGA
>DATFEU010000023.1:0-6725 GCA_035250725.1 Actinomycetota bacterium | reverse complement strand
TCGGGGCGCCGTAGTCCTCGACCGGTTCCCCGAACGAGCCGAGCGGCTCGCTGAGCGGCCACGCGATCTCTTCCTGCGGCGGATCGGGCTCGCCCCGGTAAGGGTGCGAGTAGACGCGGAGCTCGGTGGGGTCGAGCGGCTTCTCCTGCCCGACGGACCCCTCGGGCAGCCAGCTCGAGAGATCGCCGAGGAGCATCTGGAAGTCCGCGAGCGCGGCTCGTTCGTCCGCCTCCCCCTCGGCGCCGCAGGTGCCCGCCGGCTCGCCGACGTCGAGCGCGTACGCGGAGACCACCGACGTGCTCCCGTTCACGTTGGTGGTGAACACCGTCGTCGCGGCGTCGGCGATGCAGTCGCTGCCGTACGAGGCGTCGCCGTCCATGAGGCCCGCGTCGCGCGCAGCCTCCAGGATCGACTGGACGCCGTCCTCGGAGATCGGCGTCGCGGTCAGCCCGGGAAGCGCAGGTGGGGGATAGATCTCGATCTGCGGAGCCTGCATGACGAGCGTCCCGTCCCCGTACAGGGTCCACGAGGGGATCGAGCGCAAGGTGTGGTCGACGGGGACGAACCCACCCGTGTACTCGACGCGGAGCACGACCTCGTCCGCGCCGGTCGGGTGCTCCATCCCGGTCGAACCGGTCCCCCCTGTCCCGCCGCCGGTCGAACCACCGCCGTCGCTGAGTCGGCCGCAGGCAACGAGCACGAGCATCAGGGGGAGCAGGGCCCAGAGCTTCCTCGAGGTCATCGGTTCCCTCCGTGGTCGGGTTCGGCTTCGACGTCCATCGGAGCCTGGAGGTTCCGAAGGGCGGGAGCAAGGAGCAGGGGGTTAGGCTGACCCCGTGGGCACGATGCGCGCGCTGCGGAAGACGGCCCGTGCTCCCGGCGCCGAGCTCGTGGACGTTCCCGTCCCCGAACCGGGCGAGGGCGAGGTGCTCGTCCGGGTCCACGCCGCCTCGATCTGCGGCACCGATCTGCACATCTATGACTGGAACGAGTGGGCGCAGGGGCGGATCCCCCTCGTGCCGATGACGTTCGGTCACGAGGTCGCCGGGACGGTCGATCGCGTCGGTCCCGAGGTGCACCACGTGCAGCCCGGGTCGTTCGTCGCGGCCGAGACCCACATCGCCTGTGGCGTGTGCTCCACCTGCAGGACGGGGCGGGAGCACATCTGCCGGAACCTGCAGATCCTCGGCGTCGATACCGAGGGGGCGTTCGCCGAGTACGTGGTCGTTCCCGCCGCGAATGCCTGGATCGTCGGCGAGGGGATCCATCCGGATCACGCGTCCGTGATGGAGCCGTTCGGCAACGCGGTGCACGCGACGTTCGGCACCGAGGGAGGCGAGGACCTCCTCACGAACCCGGTCGCCGTGATCGGATGCGGACCGATCGGTCTGTTCGCCGTCGGGATCGCCCGGGCGCTCGGCGCCTGGAAGGTGATCGCGATCGAGCCGAACGACGAGCGGCGGGCGCTCGCCGCGAAGATGGGTGCCGACCTCCTCGTGGACCCGAAATCCGAGGACCCGGTCGAGGTGGTGCTCGGCGCGACCGACGACAACGGCGCCGAGGTCGTCCTCGAGATGTCGGGCAACGCGACCGCGATCGATCAGGGCACCAGGATGGTGGCGCGCGGCGGCCGCATGTCGCTCCTCGGGCTGCCGGACGGGCCGGTCACGCTCGACCTCAACGACCAGGTGATCTTCAAGGAGGCGCGGGTGCAAGGGGTCACCGGTCGCGAGATGTTCCGCACGTGGCAGCAGACGACGACGCTGCTCTCGACCGGACGCGTGGACGTCTCGCCGGTGATCACGCACCGGTTCCCGCTGGATCGGTTCGAGGAGGCGTTCGAGATCGCCGCGTCCGGACACGCGGCCAAGGTCATCGTGTTCCCGGGCGCCGCCGGCTAGAGGTACCCGGCCGTGCCGGTGGACGGCTGCTGCGGGACCTGCCGCGCTCGGGCGGCGAGGGCCTCCACGCGGAACGGGAGCGTCTTGAGATCGGCCCCGTCGACCGACACGATGACCCGATAGGTCCCCGGTCGAGGGAGCGTGAGACCGTTCAGATTGAGCGCGATCGGTACGACCTGCTCGTCGTCGGCGCCGGCCGTGAACTCGCCACCGATCCGGTTGATCGGGCCCTCCTGGCCCGAGCCCAGCACTAGCTCCTCGTCCTCGGGGCCGAGCAGCCGGAGCTCGAACCGACGGGGCTTGCGCTCGGCGCCCGCGGGGACGCGGAACAGGAGGCCGATCCCCACGCGATCGTGCCGCCCCGGGAACAGCGCGACGGCGATGCGGTTCCACCCGGCGCCGAGGGCGTAGAGCTTGCCCTGAACGTTCGCCACCGAGTCCGCGAGGAAGCCGTCGAGCTCGATCTCCACATCCGTCCTTCCCGAGCCGGGAACCGAGCGTACGTGATGCGATAGCGTGACGTTCCGATGCCCGGAGCGCTCGACTACCTGAAGGAACGGCTCGCCGAGCTCGACGAGCAGGGACTGCTCCTCCGCGAACGCGAGCTCGAAGGTCCGACGGGAGCCAGGGCGCGGTTCGACGGGCGTGAGGTGATCAACCTCGCGTCGAACAACTACCTCGGACTCTCGAACCACCCGAGGATGAACGCCGCGGCATCGAAGGCCGCGGCCGAACTCGGCGCGGGGTCGGGCGCGGTCCGAACGATCGCCGGGACGATGTCGATGCATCGCGAGCTCGAGCGGCGGTTCGCTGCGTTCAAGCACGCGGATGACTCGGTGATGTTCCAGTCCGGGTTCACCTCGAACGCCGGCACCGTCGCCGCGATCTTGGACAAGGGCGACGTCATCGTGAGTGACCGGCTGAACCACGCATCGATCATCGACGGCGCGCGGCTCTCGCGGGCCGAGATCAAGGTGTTCGAGCACAAGGACGCCGAGCACGCCGACCGGCTCCTCGAGGAGACGAAGGCGCCCGGCCGCCGGCAGCTCCTGATCACCGACGGCGTGTTCTCGATGGACGGGGACATCGCGCCGTTACCGGATCTCGTCGGGGTTGCCGAGCGGCACGGTGCGATCATGATGGTGGACGACGCGCACGCTTCGGGCGTGCTCGGGACGCAAGGCGCGGGTACCGTCGACCACTTCGGCCTCCACGGTCGGGTCGACGTCCAGGTGGGAACCCTGTCGAAGGCGATCGGCGTGCTCGGCGGGTTCGTCGCGGGTCCGGGTGACCTGATCGAGTGGCTTCGGAACCGCGGCCGGCCGTATCTTTTCTCGACGAGCACGCCGCCAGCGGTCACGGCGGCGTGTCTCGAGGCGCTCGACATCATCCGCGACGAACCCGAACGCATCGAGCGCCTCTGGGCCAACACCCGGTCCTTCAAGGCCGGGCTGCACGAGCTCGGGTTCGACACCGGGCAGAGCGAGACGCCGATCACGCCGGTGGTGACCGGCGAGGAAGCGTCGACGCAGGCGTTCGCGCGCCGACTGTTCGAGGAGGGGGTTTTCTGTCCGGCGATCGTGTTCCCGACGGTCGCGCGAGGGAAGGCCCGGGTCCGGACGATCGTGACTGCGGATCACACCGAGGTGGATCTCGCCGAGGCGCTCGAGACGTTCGGCCGCGTGGGCGCCGAGCTCGGGCTGCGCTAGTCGACCGGGGTCCGGTCCTCGACGCGGGCCCGGATGCCCCGGATCATCAGGTCGAGCCCGAAGTCGAACTGCTCGTCGGTTGAGCAATCGGCGAAGTACGGGAAGCATGCGAGGACGTTCGGGAGGCCGGCGCTCCGGAGTGCGTCGACGGCCTGTTGGTGCAGCTGCGCATGCTCGTCATCGGCGCCCAGCATCAGACCTTGCTCCATCATCACGAACCCGAGGATGTAGCTGCCGAGCGCGTTGAACGCCTGCGCGGCCTCCCGGTCCGAGAGGCCGGCCGCCCGAAGCACACCGAGCGCCGCGTCCATCGCTCGGTAGGTGGCGAGGCCTTCGAGCGGCTTGTGACGCTCGGCGAGCAGCTGGCAGACGCTCGGATGAAGACCGAGCAGCCGGCGCCACTCACGAGACATCGCAAGGGCGTCGACCGCCCACTCGCCCGACGGGGAGGGGAACTCGAACTCGTTCATCACCCGCTCGGTGATCCCCTCGAGGATGTCGTCCTTGTCCTCGACGTGGTTGTAGAGCGACATCGCCTCGACGCCGAGCTCCCGACCGATCCGGCGCATCGTGACCGCGTTGAGCCCCTCGGCGTCCATCACCCGCAGGGCGGCCTCGACGATCCGCTCACGCGTCAGGGGGACCCGGCGCTGCGGGGGGGTGGTCCTGGTGGTCGTCGTCGTGCGTGTGTTCATCGAACGTCCATCTCCATCGGGGAATCTTTCCCTGTCTCCGGGAAGGTTCCGCGGTTCCTCGGGTTGACACCTTACATCGTACGCCTATACTGCGTACATTGTAAGCATATGTCGTAAGTCGCGTCGGGGCAAACCTCCCCGGCCACGAGAACGAGGGGGTACGGGATGAGGCTCAACCCCGAGTCGATCGCACGCGCGAGCAGCAGGCACCCCTGGCGAACCGTCGGGATCTGGTTGGTGATCTTCGTCCTCGCGGGGGCTGCGAGCTCTGCCCTCCTCGGATCTGCGCTCACGACCGACATCGACTTCACGAACACGCCCGAGGCGAAAGAGGCGCAACAGATCCTCGAGGAACGACGCCTTGAGCAGGACATCGTCACCGAGAACTGGGTGATCGCCGGCGGCGGTGAGGGCGCGGCCGAAGATCCCGCCTTCGTCGAGGACGTGAACACGGTCCTCCAGGGCCTGAACGCGCTGGGCGAGGACGTCGTGACCTACGCCCCGCCGGCCTTCCCGCTGCCCGCCGAGGTCGCCGAGGACCCACAGACGGCGCCGCTCGGACCGATCCCGTCGCAGGACGGGCGGGCGGTCCTGTTCACGGTCGTGATGGCGGGGGACGTCGACGACGCCGCCGAGCACGTCGACGAGCTCGAGACGATCCGCGAGGAGGCGAACTCGGCCGGCGTCGAGGCCTTCATCCTGGGCAACGCCACGTCGACCGAGGACTTCCGGAAGGTGTCCGAGGAGGACCTGCGTTTCGGAGAGTCGATCGGGGTCGTCGCGGCGATGATCGTACTGATCGCGGTCTTCGGGGCGCTCATCGCGGGCGTCACGCCGATCATCATGGCGATCTTCGCGATCTCCGTGACCCTGGGGATCGTGGCGGTCATCGGCCAGCTCTGGAAGTTCACGTTCTTCGCCCCCAACCTCATCTCGATGATGGGTCTGGCGGTGGGGATCGACTACTCGTTGTTCATCGTGTCCCGGTACCGCGAGGAGCGGCGCAAGGGGGGCGACAAGCTCCGCGCGATCGGCCGCTCCGGCGCCACGGCGAACCGCGCGGTCTGGTTCAGCGGCCTGACGGTGGTGATCGCGCTCTCGGGGATGCTCCTCGTTCCCACGACGATCTTCCGGGGTCTCGCGGGCGGCGCGATCATCGTGGTGCTGGTCTCGGTGGCCGCGTCGATGACCCTCCTGCCGGCGGTCCTCGGGCTGCTGGGCACCCCCGCCGAGCGGGTGGGGGCGGACTGGCTCGACTGGCCGTGGATGTCGAGGATCAACAACGCCCTGGCGCTGCTCGGCATGATCGTGGCGGCGGGCGCGGTCGCGACGATCGCATCCGTCGTCGGGGCTCCCGCCGGTCTCGTCGCGGTGGCGGGTCTGCTCGGATTCGCAGCGGCCGCCTTCGTGCTGACGCGCTCGCTCCGCAGGGAGGGCTCGTGGCTCTCCGGGCGCATCCGACACGGGCAGATCGAGCAGGGTCGGCCGGGCGGCTTCTGGGACCGCGCCAGCCGGGCCGTCATGGCTCGCCCAGTGATCAGCCTCGTGCTCTCGGCGAGCTTCCTCATCGTCCTGTCGCTCCCGTTCTGGCTGCAGTCCCACCCCGAGGACGACGGTCGGGGGATCAAGCAGGGGCTGGCCGGCGTCACGACGCTGCCGGACGACATCCAGACCAAGCAGGCGTTCCTCGCCCTCGTGGAGTACTTCCCGAAGTCGGGGGCGAACTCGACCGCTCAGGTCGTGATGATCGGCGCACCGGATGACCCCGAGGTGCAGCAGGGGATCCAGACGCTCACCACCGAGATCGCCGACGACCCGCGCCTGGGCGCCCCGGCGGAGCCGCGCGCGAGCGAGGACGGGAGCGTCACGGTGCTCGACGTCCCGCTCGCCGGAGAGGCGACGGACGCACAGAGCGAGGCGGCGGTCCTGGCGATCCGAGAGCTCCGGGGGACGTACATCCCCGAGGCGTTCGACGGCTCGGGCGTTCGAGTGCTGGTGGGTGGGGACACCGCGTTCATCACCGACTTCTTCGACGTCTCGAGCGACTACACGCCGCTCATCATCGTGGTCGTGCTCGGACTGTCGTTCCTGCTGCTCACGGTCGTGTTCCGCTCGCTCGTGGTGCCGGCCAAGGCGATCGTGATGAACCTGCTCTCGGTCGGAGCGGCATACGGCCTGATCGTGCTGGTGTTCCAGAGGGGCGGCCCCGCGATCGGCAAGACGATCGCGGACGCGTTCGGGTTCCAACAGACCGATGCGATCGAGGCGTGGCTCCCGCTCTTCCTGTTCTCGATCCTGTTCGGGCTGTCGATGGACTACCACGTGTTCCTCCTCACGCGGATCCGGGAGGAGTACGACAAGACCCGCGACAACGCCGAGGCGGTCACGTACGGGCTCCGGACGACCG
The DNA here is from genome assembly GCA_035250725.1 of Actinomycetota bacterium. Lineage (GTDB taxonomy): Bacteria > Actinomycetota > UBA4738 > UBA4738 > HRBIN12 > DASSJM01. The sequence goes on along the minus strand of DATFEU010000023.1, from coordinate 13 downwards.
GTGGGATCATCAC
>DATFEU010000021.1:0-9941 GCA_035250725.1 Actinomycetota bacterium | reverse complement strand
TCCTCGTTCGGATCCGGCGCCGACCCGTCGATCCCGACGGGAGCTCCCGGTACGTCTGGGCGCTCGGGGTCCTCTTCGCGCTCGGCTGCATCCTCATCGCAGGGAGGGTCCCGGCGTACACGTGCGATCGTGGCCGATTCGACGACTTCCTGGCCGTCTGCACACACCCCCCATCGATCTCGGAGGCCACGAGCTGGCTGCTCCTCAAGCAGGCGATCGTCGTGATCGGACTCCTGGGGGCGCTGCTCGTGTCGCTCCGGCCGCGAAACGTCAAGCTGACGGCACCCGTGAGCGTCGCGGCATGGGGGATCGGATTCGGTTGGCTGCTCGCCGAAACGATGGCGTGAACAGCGGTGCCGGCGACCGATCGCGCCTGACCAGCGGGGCGCGCGACAGGACGCCGCGGTACCCTTCAGGACACGCTTCGAGGCGATGTCAAGGCGGAGATCGCGGGATCGAAGCCGGTCCGGGCCAGGTAGCTCAGTTGGCAGAGCACGCGGCTGAAAACCGCGGTGTCGGCAGTTCGATTCTGCCCCTGGCCACTCTCCTTAGTTCAGGCTCTCGTGCGACCGGAGCTCGGCCGAGCGCACGAGCACCGACTGGTAGAGCTCCGCCGAGCGCGGGTACTCCTTGTCCGCGAGCGCCCGGAGCGCCTCGTGGATGTCGGCGGCGCTGTGGTCGTCGTCCATCTCGTCCCACGTGAGATGCCGGCAGAGCGCGCCGTAGTCGAGCTCGAGGATCGAGGTCGTGTCGAACAGGGCGAGCCACTGGTGCAGCTCGACGATCATCTCGCCGATCGGGCCGAGCTCGGATCGCCGGAGCACCGGGACCGCCTCCTCGGCCCGTCGCATCGCCTTGCGGGTCGTCGTCAGGTACGACAGCCGATGGTGGCCGTCGCTCTCGAGCAGGCGCCGCTCGGCGTCGTCGAACAGGAGGAACCACCGCACCGGAACGTGCCACGGGCTGTGCATGATCGCGGAGATCTGGCCCGGATCGCGCCGCCGGAGCCGCCGGAGCTCCTTGGCCGCACGCTTCGCGGTCGCGTCGGAAACGAACGCCGAGGGGTCGTCGAAGCCCGACGCCTCACGGAACGAGAGCACCCCGGCGAGGACGCGGAGCCTCGTGCGCCACGGACAGACGTAGTAGCGGTCGTCCACCACCTTGACGTAGGCCGCGTCGTCGCCCGACGGCACGAGGATCCCCTGGCCGGCGGGCGTGACCTCCTGCCGATACCGGTGCGCCCGGAACAGGAGCGCGCCTCCGACGATGTGCCGCTCCCAGTGCGCCTGCTCGTGCGGCGGGAACGCGTCCAGCGGCTGGTACACCCGGAGCTCGGCCGAGGGGACCACGGGGGCGAGTGTATATGCTCGCCTCGCTCCCGTTCCCTCGAGGTCGTCACCGCATGAGCGTCGCCGAATGAGCATCGAGACCGCCGCCGACGTCCCCGTCGTCCGGATCGTCGACCCCGACGGGACCGTCGTCGGCGACGACGACGTCGGGGTCTCGGACGACGCGAAACGCGAGCTGCTGCGTTCGATGATCCGGTGCCGACGGCTCGACCGCGAGTGCTGGGCGTTGCAGCGACAGGGAGAGCTCACGGTGTACCCGCCCTTCGAAGGCCAGGAGGCCGCGCAGGTCGGAAGCGCCTCGGCGCTCGGATCGGACGACTTCGTGTTCCCCTCGTTCCGCGAGCTCGCGGCGGCGGTCGTCCGCGGGGTGGACGTGGTCGAGTACCTGCAGTACCACCGGGGGACCTGGCACGGCGGTCCGTACGACCCGATCGCCTCGCGGTTCGCGCCGATCTGCGTCCCGGTGGCGACGCAGATCGTCCACGCGGTCGGCTGGGCGCTCGGCGCGAAGCTCGACCGAACCGGCGCGTGCGCGCTCGCGTACTTCGGCGACGGATCCGCATCTGAGGGCGACTTCCACGAGGCCGCCAACATGGCCGCCGTGTTCAGCGCGCCCGTGATCCTGTTCTGCCAGAACAACGGGTGGGCGATCTCGGTCCCGGCCTCCGAGCAGTACGCCGCGCCGATCGCGGCGCGCGCGGCGGGGTACGGCTTCCCGGGGATCCGGGTCGACGGCAACGACGTGCTCGCGATCTACGCGGTCACGCGGGCGGCGGCGGAGCGCGCACGAGGCGGCGAGGGGCCGACGCTGATCGAGGCGATGACGTACCGGATCGGCGCGCATTCGACCGCCGACGACGACTCGCGCTACCGCGCAGCCCCCGACGTCGATGCGTGGCGCGGGCGCGACCCGATCGCCCGGTACCGCGCGTACCTCCTGACCGCCGGCCTGATCGACGACGCGTTCGTCGATGCGTGCGAGAAGGAGGCGGAGGACTGGGTTGCCGAGATCCGGTCGGAGCTCACGACGCTCGGAACGCCGCCGACGGCCGAGATGTTCGACCGCGCGTTCTCGGAACCGCCGGGCACGCTCGAACGGCAGCGCCGCGAACGGCTCGGGGACGCCGATGCCTGAGGTCACGATGGTCGGCGCCCTGAACGCCGCGCTCCGCGACGCGATGCAGGCCGACCCTCGGACGCTGGTCTTCGGCGAGGACGTCGGAGCGCTCGGCGGCGTGTTCCGGGTGACGGAGGGGCTGCAGGACGAGTTCGGCACCGAGCGCGTGTTCAACACGCCGATCGCGGAGGCCGGGATCGCCGGGATGTGCGTCGGGCTCGCGATGGCCGGATGGCGTCCGGTCGCCGAGCTGCAGTTCGACGGGTTCTCCTATCCGGCGCTCGACCAGGTGATCAGCCACGTCGCGAAGTACCGGGAGCGGACCCGCGGGCGCGTCCCGATGCCGGTCGTGATCCGCATCCCGTCGTTCGGCGGGATCAAGGGGAAGGAGCATCACGGCGAGAGCCCCGAGACGTACTACGTCCACACCGCCGGACTGAAGGTCGTCGTGCCCTCGTCGCCGATCGACGCGTACACGCTGCTGCGACGGTCGATAGACGATCCCGACCCCGTGATCTTCCTCGAGCCGAAGAGCCGGTACTGGTCGAAGGAGGAGGGCGAGCTCGCGACGGACGGGCCTGCCCTCGGATCCGCGCGGATCGTGCGCGAGGGAGACGCGTGCGCGCTCATCGCGTTCGGCGCGATGGTCGGAAGGTGCCTGGAGGCCGCGTCGACGCTCGCCGGCGAAGAGATCGAGTGCACGGTCCTCGACCTCCGATCGCTCGTTCCGCTGGACGTCGACGCGATCGCAGGCCTGGTGCGGACGACCGGTCGCGCCGTGGTGGTGCACGAGGCGCCGCTCACGCTCGGCATGGGCGCGGAGATCGTGGCTCGCATCGTCGAGGAAGCGTTCGATCATCTCGAGGCGCCGGTGCTCCGCGTGACCGGGCCCGACGTCCCGTATCCCCCGGCGTCGCTCGAGCAGCACTACCTGCCCAGCGTCGACCGGATCGCGGACGCCGTCCGGAAGGTGGTCGGGTACTGATGGGCGAGCGCGTGTTCATGCTCCCGGACCTGGGTGAGGGTCTCGAGGAAGCGGTCGTGAGCGAGTGGCTCGTGGCCGAGGGTGACGAGGTGGCGCTGAACCAGCCGTTCGTCGAGATCGAGACGGCCAAGGCGACGGTCGAGGTCCCCGCCCCGTTCGCCGGACGCATCGCGACGCTCCACGCAGTGGCCGGCGCGACGATCGCCGTCGGTGCTCCGCTCGTCACGTTCGAGGTCGAGGGTGTCGGGTCGGCCACCGCCACGGCGACGCCCGCCGTCCGCAAACATGCGAAGGATCTCGGAGTCGATCTGACCGCGGTCGAAGGTACCGGACCGGAAGGGCGCGTGACGCGGGAGGACGTAGAGCGGGCTTCGAGTGCGGGTGGCGACTTCGACGTGGTCCCGATATCGCTCGTGCGGGCGACGATCGCGCGCAACCTCGAGGCGATCGCGGCGATCCCGCAGGTCACGACGTTCCGAACGCTGGATGCCTCGGCGCTGGTGTCACTCCGCACCGAGCTCGGCGTCTCCCCGCTCCCGGTGTTCGTCCGCGCGCTCGCCGAGGTCTGCGCCGAACACCGAGTGCTGAACGCGTCTTGGTCGGACGATGGCATCCGACTGCATCGACTCGTGGATGTTGGGATCGCGACCGACACGGAACGCGGGCTCGTCGTCCCGGTCGTCCGCGATGCCGGCGGCCTGGGCATCACGACGATCGCCGGGGAGATCGGGCGGCTCGCCGACCGGGCGCGGTCGAACGCGCTCACGGCCGACGAGGTTTCGAACGCGACGATCGCCGTGAGCAACACGGGGAGCTACGGATCGGAGTTCGGAACCCCACTGCTGAACCCGGGGCACGCCGTCACGATCGCGCTCGGCGTGATCGAACCCAGGGCGCTCGTCGTGCACGGACGGGTCGAGGCCCTGCCCGCATGCACGCTGTCCCTGACGTTCGATCACCGTGTGCTCGACGGCGCGACCGTCGGCCGGGCGTTCGGCGCGCTCGTCGACCTGTTCGAGTCGCCGGAGCGCCTCGGAGCGTTGCCGCGCTGAATGGCTATCCTCGGACGATGAAAGGCGAGAACCTCGTGGCGCCGTCGGACACGGGCAAGCGCGTCTCGTTCCAGTTCGAGCTCCCGAACGGCTACCTCGGCGAGGCCGTGGGCGTCCTCGAGTACTACGACGAGGGTGCCGCGACCTACATGGTGCGCCGCAAGGACGGCGAGCTCACCAGGGTGCCGGCGAGATCCGTCCGGTTCGGCAAGGTCGTCGGGTCCTGAACGCCGCCCGTTCGCCAGATCTCGACGCGATCCGTTCCCTCGCGGTCCGACTCGCCGAGCAGGCGGCCGACATCCACCGAGACGGACTCGAGCGCGGGTTCGAGATCGGACAGAAGTCAGGGGCGGGAGACCTCGTCACCGAGATCGATCGCGCGGCGGAGCGGGCGATCGTCGACGGCATCGAAGCCGAGCGTCCGGACGACGCGATCCTGGGCGAGGAGGGCACGGACCGCCCGGGTTCGTCCGGCGTTCGCTGGGTGATCGACCCGCTCGACGGGACCGCGAGCTACGTCCGCGGGTATCCGGGCTACGCCGTCTCGATCGGGGTCGAGGTCGACGGCGAGCCAGCGTTGGGCGTGGTGATCGATGCGCTGGGCCGGACGACCGAGGGCATCGCCGGGCGGGGCGCGACCCGAGACGGACGGGCCGTGACGCCGTCGACCGTCGACGACCTCGAGCATGCGGTCCTCGCCACCGGCTTCGGGTACGAGCCGGCCAAACGCGTCGTCGAAGCCGAGGTACTCGAGGCGGTGATCGGGCGCGTCGCCGACGTCGCAGGAGCGGTTCGGCCGCGATGGATCTCTGCGCCGTCGCGACCGGAGAGGTGGACGCGTACTACGAACTGCACCTCGCCCCATGGGACATCGCCGCGGGGCGGGTGATCGTCGAGGCCGCCGGCGGGGTCTTCCGTCAGCTCTCGCAGCCCGACGAGGAGACCCTCACGGTCGCGTCCCCGGGGGGATTGCTCGGACCGCTGCTCGAGCTGCTTCGGTTCGCCGGCCTCAGCGCGTAGCCTGGGGTCTCGAGCCTCGGCCTACGCCGTCCGTTCGAGGTCGTGCAGCACGACGAGCAGGTCGTCGACGTTGAACGGCTTGGTGACGAACGCGTCGGCCCCGAGCTCGGCGGCCTTGGCCTTGTCGCGGAGGCTCGTGCGAGCCGACACGACGATCACTCGGGGGCGCTCCTCTCGTGGGAGTGCCTGGAGCTCCTCGAGCACGGCCCAGCCGTCCATGACCGGCATCATGATGTCGAGGAGCATCAGCCCGGGGTGGTGCTCCCGCACCTCGTCGAGCGCGGAACGGCCATCGCGTGCGGCGTAGGTGTGGTAGCCCTCCGCCTCCAGGCTGAACTGGAGCATCCACACGACCTGTGGCTCGTCGTCGACGACGAGGACGCTGTTCGCGGTCTCTCCCGGCATCACCGTCAAGGTATCGGCCCCGGCGCCGTCGCACGAAATCCGTCCAGCGGGTGGTTTGTGGGCGGCCGCCTGGTCTCCCCCATCCTCCGGGGCCGGCGCCGATCGGACGACGGCGGGATAGTCCGTCCGCGGCAGGGTGCTCGAGGGCCCGCTACGAGCCGGACGGGCGGGGCGACGAGGACGCCGGGACCACGCGCCCGAGGGAGAAGGCCTGAGTTCCGGCGCCGCGGGCGCGCACGACGAGGTCGTGCGCACGCTCCCGTGGGACGACGAGCGCCATCCCCACGCCGTGGTTGAAGGTCCCTCGGAGGTCGTCCTCGGTCACGCCCGGAACCTCGCCGATCAGCTCGACCACCGCCGGCACCGGCCAGGAGCCCCACTCGATCTCGGCCGCGAGACCGTCCGGGAGGACTCGCTCGAGGTTCTCCTCCAGCCCCCCGCCCGTGACGTGGGCCGCGGCGTGCACCAGCTCGTCGCGCGCGAGGCCAAGGACGAGCGGCGCATAGATCGCGGTCGGTTCGAGGAGCTCGTCGGCGAGCGACCGGCCGATCCGCGGGAGCACCTCGTCGAGCTCGAAGCCCGACTCGTCGAGCAGCGCTCGGCGCACGAGCGAGTATCCGTTCGCATGGAGCCCGCTCGACGCCAGGCCGACGACCGCGTCCCCCTCGGCGACGCGGTCGGGTCCGAGCAGCGAGTCCTCATCCACCACGCCGACGCAGAAGCCCGCGAGGTCGAACGCGTCCTCCGCCATCACGCGGGGGTGCTCCGCGGTCTCACCGCCGAGCAGCGCACACCGGGCGCGGCGGCAGCCTTCGGCGACGCCGGCCACGATCGCGCTCACCCGTTCGGGGACGACCCGGCCCACGGCGAGGTAGTCGAGGAAGAACAGGGGTTCGGCGCCCGTGCACACGACGTCGTCGGCGCACATCGCGACGAGGTCGATGCCCACCGTGTCGAGGCGTCCCGTCCTGCGGGCGATCTCGAGCTTGGTCCCGACGCCGTCGGTCGCCGCCGCGAGGTACCGGCCTTCGCCGATCCGGAACAAGCCGGCGAACCCGCCGACCCCTTCCGCGAGCTCGGGTCGGCCGGCGCCGGCGGCGAGATCACGGATCAGCTCGACGGCCTTCGCGCCGGTCCGAACGTCGACGCCGGCGCGACGGTACGCCTCGCTCACGACTTGGCGGGATGTTCGAGGAGGAACTTGCCGGCGTGCTCGGGGATCGGGATCGGATACTCGCCGTCGAAGCACGCGCGGCAGAACGCGTCGGTCTCCTGCCCGGTGGCGGCCACCATCCCTTCGAGCGAGAGGTAGCCGAGGGAGTCGGCACCGATGTACTGGCGGATCTGCTCGACGGAGAGGTCCGCCGCGATCAGCTCCTGCCGGGTCGACATGTCGATCCCATAGAAGCAGGGCCAGCGGGTGGGCGGGCATGTGATCCGGAGGTGGACCCCCGCCGCGCCAGCCTCCCGCAGGGCCTGCACGATCTGCCGAGTCGTCGTTCCCCGGATGATCGAGTCGTCGATCACCACGAGCCGCCGTCCCCGCACGGCGTCCGGCATCGGGTTGAGCTTCAGCTTCACGCCGCGCTCGCGCAGGGACTGCGACGGCTGGATGAACGTCCGTCCGACGTAGCGGTTCTTCATCAGCCCTTCACCGTAGGGGATCCCGGAGGCTTCCGAATACCCTTGCGCCGCAGAGGTGGCGGTGTCCGGGACCGGCACCACGAGGTCGGCGTCGGCGGGCGCCTCCCCGGCCAGCCGCCTGCCGAGCTCGCGACGGACCTCGTGCACGGTTCGTCCCCGCATCCTCGAGTCGGGCCTCGCCAGGTACACGTACTCGAAGATGCAGAGCGCCTCGCGATCGGCCACCGCGAACCTCGACGACGACAGGCCGCGGTCGTCGACGCGGACGAGCTCCCCGGGCTCCACCTCGCGGAGGAACGTCGCGCCGACGATGTCGAGGGCGCACGTCTCCGAGGCCACGCAGAAGCCGTTCGGCAGCCGGCCGATCGAGAGCGGGCGGAGCCCGTTCGGGTCGCGGGCGGCGAACAGGCTGCGCTCGTCCATCACGACGAACGAGAACGCCCCGACGAGCGAGGGCAGGACGTCGAGGAGCGCGGTCTCGAGGGCCTCGGCCGGATGGCGCGCGAGCAGGGTCGCCACGAGGTCCGAGTCCGTGGTCGCGACCCCGGGCCTGCCCACCCGCTCCGCCAGCTCGAGCGTGTTCACGAGGTTCCCGTTGTGCCCGAGCGCGAGCGAGCGCTGGCCGTCGGTCTTGAACGCCGGCTGCGCGTTCTCCCAGGTCGTCGAGCCCGTCGTGGAGTACCGGTTGTGGCCGATCCCAAGGTCGCCGCGGAGGGTCGACAGGGTCGCCTCGTCGAACACCTGCGATACGAGCCCGAGCTCCTTGAACACGAGGATGTGCTCGCCGTCGGAGACCGCCATCCCGGCGGACTCCTGGCCCCGATGCTGCTGGGCGAAGAGCCCGAAGTAGGTCAGCCGCGCGACGTCCTCGCCGGGCGCCCACACGCCGAAGACACCGCACTCGTCCCTCGGATGGTCGTCATGCACGCCCGACGCGATGCTAGCACCGGCCTCGGCGCCGACCGGCGTAGGCGGGCGGTTTCGGGGCGGCACCCTCACCCCGCCAGCAGCATCGGGATCGCGTTCTCGTGGATGGCCCGGACCTCCTCGACGGTCATCTCGAAGAGGCCGTCGAAGACGATCCGCGGCCCCCCGGTCTCGCCGAGGCGTGCCAGCGGAACGCCGAGTGCGGACGCCGCATCCTCCAGCTGGCCGGCGTGTGAGGCGTCGACCGACACGACGGCCCGCGAGGCGGACTCGGCGAACAGCCCGACGTGCGGCGGCTGATCGCCCGCGATCGACACCGCGAACCCGGTCGCGCCGGCGATCGCGCTCTCCGTCAGGGCCACCGCGAGGCCGCCCTCGGCACAGTCGTGCGCGCTCTCGAGCAACCCGGAGCCCGCGGCCTCGATCAGGAGGCGCTGGAGGGCCCGCTCGCGGTCGAGGTCGAGTGCCGGCGGTCGTCCGCCGACGATCCCGAGCACCGCGTCGCCGAACTCGCTGCCGCCGAGCTCGGCGTACGTCTCGCCGGCGAGGTAGACCCACGACCCGGGAGCGAACGCCTCGGACACCGCCAGCCGGTAGTCCTCGATCACCCCGAGCATCCCGATCAACGCCGTCGGCCAGATCGCCGAGTCGCCGGACTCGTTGTAGAAGCTGACGTTGCCGCCGGTCACCGGCGTTTCGAACGCGCGGCAGGCGTCGCCGATCCCACGGATGGACTCGGCGAACTGCCACATCACCTCGGGGCGCTCGGGGTTGCCGAAGTTCAGGCAGTTGGTGATCGCGAGCGGCGTCGCTCCGGTGCACGCGACGTTGCGAGCCGATTCGGCGACCGCGTGCGCGGCGCCCAGGTACGGGTCGAGCAGGCCGAATCGCCCCTTGCCGTCCGACGACAGGGCGAGCGCCCGCAGGGTGCCTTCGATCCGGACGAGGGCCGCGTCGCCGCCGGGTCCCCGGACGGTCCCCCCCTGCACGATCGAGTCGTACTGCTCCCACACCCATCGCTTGCCGGCGATGTTCGGCGACGAGAGCAGGGTCACGAACGCGTCCTCGGGCGGCGTCGTGACCGTGGCGAACGTCGGGTCGTCGCTCACGAGATCGTCCTGTCCGCGTGGGGCCTCGCGCGGTCGCGCGTACTCGGGCGCCTCGTCGGCGAGGGAGCGCGCCGGGACCTCGGCCACGATCGTCCCGCCGGCCCGCACGCGCAGCGACCCCCCCGCGACCAGCCGACCCACCACCGCGGCCGGAAGCCCCCAGCGCTCGCAGACCGCGCGGACCTCCTCGACGCGGCCGGGGGCGACGACCGCGAGCATCCGCTCCTGGGACTCGCTCGTCAGGATCTCGAACGGCTCGAGCCCCGGCTCGCGCAGCGGGACCGCGTCCAGGTCGAGCTCGGCGCCGAGGCCGGCTCGCGCCGCCGACTCGCT
>DATFEU010000007.1:0-4204 GCA_035250725.1 Actinomycetota bacterium | reverse complement strand
GAGCTCGGCTGGGAGCTGTGGGTCGAGCCGGCGTGGGCCATCACCGTATGGGATCGCCTCTCCGAGGCGGGCCGCGATCACGGGATCCGAGCCTGCGGGTACCGCGTGCTCGACGGCCTCCGGCTCGAGCGAGGGTATCGCGCGTGGGGAGCCGAGCTCACGGCGACCGACTCTCCGGATGACGCCGGCCTGTCGTTCTGTGTCGACCCGTCGAAGGCCTTCGTTGGGCGCGAGGGCCTGCTCGCCGCGCGGAAGAGGGGATCGCCCACGACGCTTCGAACCCTGCTGATCGGCGATGGATACGTGACGGCCTACGGCGGCGAGGCCGTGCATGTCCGCCGACGCCTCGGGAGTCCCGGAACCGAGGTCGTCGGGAGGCTCCGGAGCGCAGCCTTCGGCTACTCGGTGGACCGCATGATCGGAACCGCATACGTTCCGCCGACGATGGCCAGAGGCGACCGGGTCGAGGTCGAGGTCTTCGGAGAGCTCGTGCCCGCTGAGGTGGCCGAGGATGTCCTCGTCGATCCGGAAGGCAAGCGGGTGCGGAGTTGATGCCGACGATCGAGCAGGTCGTCGAGCGAGTGACCCTCTGGGACGGTCTGGACACGGACGTCTCCGAGCTCTCGGGTGGGCTCACCAACACCAACTACGTGGTCACCGCAGGGGACGACCGCTACGTGGTGCGGATCCCGGGACGATCGACCGAGCTCCTAGCGGTGGATCGCGGGAACGAGCGGCACAACGCCGAAGCTGCCGCGACGACCGGCGTCGCGCCGAGGATCGTCGAGTACCTCGAGGACTGGAACGTGATGGTCCTGGAGTTCATCGACGGCAAGACGATGTCCGGAGATCGCCTCCGCGCGCCGGGGCAGGCGCGGCGGGTCGCCGAGTCGCTCCGCCGTCTGCACGCCGGCCCGAGGTTCCGGGACGACTTCGACATGTTCCGTCTCACCGACCGCTACCTGCGTGTCTGCGACATGCGCGACGTTCCGATCCCCGTGGGATTCCGCGACCGCCTCGGCCAGGTCGCCGAGATCGAGCGCGCGTTCGACGCCAACCCGGTTCCGAGCGTTCCGTGCCACAACGACCTGCTCGCCGAGAACTACATCGACGACGGTCGGCAGCTATGGATCGTCGACTTCGAGTACAGCGGAAACAACGACCCGTGCTTCGAGCTCGGGGACACCGCGCAGGAAAGCGAGTTCGACCCGGAGCTGCGCGCCCAGCTGTGTGAGGCGTACTTCGGCGAGGCGCGGGACGATCGCCTCGCGCGCATGAACCTGCAGGCGCTGATGGCCGATGTCGGGTGGACGCTCTGGGCCGCGATCCAGACGAGGGTCTCCGAGATCGAGTACGACTTCTGGGGTTGGGCCGTCGAGCGTTGGGAGCGTGCGCTCGCGATCCTCGACTCAGAGGACTTCGGGCGATGGGTACGGTCGAGCGCGCAGGGTTGACGAAGGCCGCCAGCACGCCGACGCTGGCCTCGTGAAGGTCGTCGCCTCCCCCGAGGCCGTCGCATTCGTCCGTGAACGCGGAGGACGGGTGTTCGTCTGGGCGGTACCGATGGTCACGCCCACCGGACCGGTGTTCGCGCTCGAGGCTTCCACCGACTCGCCGGGCGCCGATCGCGACTTCCGGCGCCTCGTGGGAGATGGATTCGACGTCCTCCTCGACATCGGCGACCGCGGGCTGCCCGACGAGCTCCACTTCGCTGTGAAGGGCTGGCGGCGGAAAGGGATCCGGGCCTACTGGAACGGGCATTCGTTCGGCCAGGGCTGAGCGACGGATCAGGAACGGGTGCGCGCACCCTCGGGATCGTAGAGCGGCTCCTCGGCGACGCGCGCGTCCACGCGCTCGCCGAAGACCTCGACCGACAGCAAGCTGTCGCCCGTGAGCTCGGTCGGCAGGTAGGCGAGCGCGATGCTCTCGCCGATCGAGTACCCGATGCCGCCGGAGGTGACGCGCGCGATCACCCGACCGCCGGAGAAGACCGGTTCGTTGCCGAGGCACATCGAACGCCGATCGGAGAGGAGGAGGCACCGCAGACGCCGGGTGACGCCTTCGGCCCGCTGACGTTCGAGGGCCTCGCGCCCGACGAAGTCCTCGTCCTTGTCGAACGCGACGGCGAAGCCGAGCCCGGCCTCGAGCGGAGTGTCCTCGGGAGTGATGTCGGCGCCCCAGGCGCGGTAGCCCTTCTCCAAGCGGAGCGAGTCGATCGCTCGATAGCCGGCCGGGACCATCTCACTGCCGGCGCCGGCCTCGACGAGCGAGTCCCAGAGGGAGCGGGCGAACTCGGCGGCCGGATACAGCTCCCAGCCGAGCTCGCCGACATAGGTGATGCGAGTAGCCAGGCACGGTGCGTCGCCGACGACGATCTCCCGAGCCGTCAGGAAGGGGAAGGCCTCGTTCGACAGATCGGCCGCGGTGATGCATCCCAAGATCTCGCGTGACCGGGGCCCCCACAGCCCGATACAGGCGAAGGCCCCGGTCACGTCGCGCAGCTCGACGTCGTCCTCCGTCCGACGATGGCTGCGGATCCACACGAGGTCGTGATTGCCGAACGCGGTCCCGGTCACGATCCGGAAGCGGTCCTCGGCCAGACGCGTGACGGTGAGGTCGCATTCGATCCCGCCTCGCCTGTTGAGGAGCTGCGTGTAGACGACCGCGCCGACCGGCCGCTCGACGTCGTTCGCGCACACGCGCTGCAGGAACGAGCACGCGCCCGGTCCCGCCACCTCGAACTTGGCGAAGCTCGACTCGTCGAAGAGTCCGGCCCGCTCCCTGGTCGCCAGGGTCTCTGCCGCGATAGCGGTCGACCAGTGGCGACCCGCCCAGCCCCGCGGCCGGATCGTCTCGAACCGGTCGTCCTCGTTCGAACGGAACCAGTTCGGGCGTTCCCAGCCAGCCTTCTCTCCGAACTCAGCCCCGAGCTCGACGAGGCGCCCGTACGTCGCCGTCGTCTTGAGCGGTCTCCCTGCCGCGCGTTCCTCGTTCGGGTAATGGATGTCGTAGTAGGTCGCGTACACCTCGTACGCGCGCTCTCGGGCGTAGTTTCGGCTGCGGTAGTGCGAGCCGAATCGCCGGATGTCCATCCGCCACATGTCGAGCTCGGGTTCGCCGTTCACGATCCACTCCGCGAGCACCTTGCCGACCCCGCCGGCCCCGGCGATCCCGTGCGCGCAGAAGCCCGCGGCGACGAACAGACCCGGGACGTCGGTCTCTCCCAGGACGAACTCGCCGTCGGGCGTGAACGCCTCGGGACCGTTGATCATCCTCACGACGCCAGCGGTCTGCATCGCCGGGACGAGCGAGACCGCGCCCTCTGCGAGCGGCTCGAAGCGCTCGTGGTCCTCCGGCAGCAGCGAGTGGTTGAAATCCTCAGGAGGCCCGTGCTCCCAGCACCAGGGGGCCGGGGTGCGTTCGTAGCCGCCCGCGACCAGGCCCCCGCCCGCTTCCGGGCGGAAGTACACGAGCCGGTCGGGGTCCCGCAACGTGGGCATGTCCGCGCGCACGCCCTCGACGGGCTCGGTGAGCAGGAACTGGTGCGCGAACGGCACGACCGGCACCTCGACCCCCGCGAGCGCTCCGATCTGGTTGGCGTACATCCCGGCGGCGTTGACCACGACCTCGCAGGGAAGCTGTTCGTCCGTGTCGAACCGGACGCCGGAGACCCGGTCGTCGTGGACGTCGATGCCCGTGACCCGCGTGCCGGTGCGCACGACGGCGCCTCGGCGTCTCGCGCCCTCCACCAGAGCCATCGTGAGCCCGGTGGGATCGAGGTAGCCGTCGCTGGGGAGGTAGGCAGCTCCCTCCACGCCCTGCGGATCGAACAGCGGCCAGAGCTCCAGCGCGCGTTCGGTCGAGACGATCTCGAGCGGGAGTCCGAAGGTCTGCCCCCAGCCCGCGAGACGCCGAAGCTCCTCGATGCGCTCCTTCGAGGACGCGAGTCGGAGCGAACCGACGTCGTGCCACGAGGGATCGACGCCCGTCTCCTCGGCCAGGCGCCGGTAGAGCTCGACGCCGTACATCATCATCTTCGTGAGCGACACGCTGGAGCGGAGCTGGCCGACGAGGCCGGCCGAATGGAAGGTGGAACCGCTCGTGAGCTCGGAACGCTCCACCAGCAGCACGTCCGTCCATCCGAGCTCCGTGAGGTGATACGCGACGCTCGCGCCGGACACGCCGCCGCCGATCACGACCGCTC
>DATFEU010000001.1:0-5286 GCA_035250725.1 Actinomycetota bacterium | reverse complement strand
CAGCTCGGGGAGATCCGCCCGCACGGTGGGCTCGCCGCCGGTCACCTTCACCGAGCGGATCCCGAGGCGCTCCACGAAGAGCCGGAGCAGCCGCGTCATCTCCTCGAACGTCAGGATCTCGTGCTTCGGCAGCCATTCCAGTCCTTCGGCGGGCATGCAGTACGTGCATCGGAAGTTGCACCGGTCGGTGACCGACACGCGCAGGTCGTCGGCGATGCGGCCGAACGTGTCGATCAGCGGCCCGTCCGAGGGAGCCGGCGTCGTCGGCGGGGACCACGTGTCCATCCCGTCCAGCCTACCTCTGCGAGCCGCGGGTCATCCCTCCGCCGCCGGCGGGAGGAGGCCCTCGGTCGTCTCGAGCGCGCGCCTGAGGGCCTCCTGGCGCGTGTCCCCCTCGCTCATCGCCCGCCCCACCGACGACCCGAGCAGGAACGTCGCGAGCGGCGTGATCCTCCGCTCGACCCTGTGGGCCACGTCGCGGGCGGCCGCGAGCAGGTCGTTCACCTCCTCGCGCGTGAGTGCATCCTCGCCGAACGCCTCCGCAAGCCGGTCGATCCACCCCTCCATCGTGTCCCCCTCGCCGTCACGCACGCACCGAACGGTACCCCCGCCACGGTGCGGGGCGCGTCTGGCAGGATGAGCGCGTGGACCGCAAGGGCGTTCCGGCCGCCGTCGTGACGGTGTCCGACGGCGTCGCCGAGGGGACCCGCGCCGACGGGTCCGGCGACGCCGTCGAGTCGATCCTGCGCGGCGCCGGTTTCGCGATCGCGGATCGCTCCGTCGTCCCGGACGACCGGGCGCGGATCGAGGCGCTCCTGCGAACGCTCGCCGACGAGCGAGGCATCCCTCTGGTGGTGACGACCGGCGGGACGGGCTTCGGGCCGAGGGACGTGACGCCCGAGGCCACGAGCGCCGCCATCGACCGCGAGGCGCCGGGGCTCGCCGAGCTGATGCGCCGGAGCGGCCTCGAGCAGACGCCGCTCGCTGCGCTCTCGCGCGGCGTCGCGGGTGCGCGCGGCGAGACGTTGATCGTGAACCTCCCGGGCAGTCCGAAGGGCGCGCGCGAGAGCCTCGAGGCCGTGCTGCCGGTGCTCTCGCACGCGGTCGAGCTCCTGGGCGGCGCGACCGACGCCCACCCCACGGGACACGAGGCCTCCCCGTCCGCCGGTGCCGCAACCTCGCCCGTGGCCACGCGGGACGTCGTTGCGTCTATGGAGCCAGCGGTGTCGGCGAAGGCGGTGAGGATCCACGGCGCGCCCCCCTGTCGCGTCGGTAGCGCGATGACGATCGTGCCCGGCGGTGCTGTGCACGGGACGCTGGGATGTGCCGAGTTCGACGAGGCCGCCGTCCGCGACGCCGTCGAGGTTCTCGCGAATGGTCGAGCCGAGATCCGCACGTACCATCACGAGCAGGGCGACGTCGAGGTCTACCTCGAGCCCGCCCTTCCGCCCCCGACGCTCGTGCTCGTCTCCGCGAACGACGTATCGCGTGCGCTGCTCCGGCTCACGCCGCCGCTCGGCTACGCCCCCGTGCTGGTCGAGCCGCGGACAGAGCGGGTGACGGACGAAGACCGCGCCGCCGGCGACGTCGCCGGTAGCTTCGGCGAGATCGAACTGCACGCGGATACGCGTGTGGTGTTCACCGATCACGACGCCCCGGACACCGCCGACGCGCTGGCGCTCGTGCTGCGTTCGCCGGCGCGCTTCGTCGGGGTCATGGGAAGCCGCCGGCACCTGGGACCGTATGTCGAGCGCCTCCGCCAGCTCGGGTTCGGCGACGAGGAGCTCGCCCGGATCCGTTCGCCGCTCGGCGTGGACCTCGGCGGGCGGGAGCCCGAGGAGATCGCGGTATCGATCGCGGCCGGTCTCGTGGCGGACGCGAACGACCGCGGCGCCGGGTGGCTCGATCGATGACCGCCTCGCGGCCCACCGGGACGAAGGGCGAGCGGGCGACCGTCTCGCCTCGTCACATCCGTCGCAACCGGGCGAGTTGGAACCGCGAGGCGGACGACTACCAGCGCGAGCACGCGTCCCAGCTGAACCGGTTCGACCGCCCCTCGTGGGGGGTGTGGGAGATCCCCGAAGCCAAGCTCGACGTGCTCGGCGAGGTACGGGGCAAGGACGTCCTCGAGTTCGGATGCGGCGGGGGCCAGTGGTCGATCGCCCTCGCCCGCCGGGGCGCCAGACCGGTCGGCCTCGACCTATCGATCCGCCAGCTCGGCCACGCGGCCCGGTTGATGTCGGGAGCCGACGAACGGTTCCCGCTCGTCAACGCGAACGCCGAACGGGTCCCGTTCGCGGACGCCAGCTTCGACGTCGTCTTCTGCGACCACGGCGCGATGACGTTCGCCGATCCCTACGCGACGGTCCCCGAGGTGACGCGCGTCCTGCGCGCCGGGGGCCTGTTCGCGTTCAACATGGCGAGCCCGCTGATCTGGCTGTGCTGGGGCGACGGGGAGGAGCCGCCGGGGCCCGAGCTCGTTCGCGACTACTTCGGCATGCGGCGCGGGACCTGGGAGACGTCGGTCGAGTTCCAGCTGCCGTACGGGGAGTGGATCCGCCTGTTCCGGTCCAACGGTTTCGAGGTGCTCGACCTTGTGGAGCTCCGGCCGTCCCCCCGGGCACGCACCACGTATCCGGACTTCGCGCCCCCCGACTGGGCCCGACGGTGGCCGGGCGAGAACGTCTGGAAGCTCCGGAAGACTGGATGACCGGCGGGATGGGCGGGCCTCCCCACCGTTCCGTTCGGAAAGGTCTCGCGCTCGCGCTCGCGGTCGCGGCGCTCGCATGGGGGGTCGTGCTCCTGCCCGACGTCCAAGGACGAGAGGGCTCGAGGCCGAACGTGGTCGTGATCGTGACCGACGATCAGTCGGCCGACTCGCTCCCGAGCGCCACGCCCGTGATGCCGTACCTGCAGGGGCGCGCGCTCGATCCGAACGACCACTGGGTCGTGTTCGACCACGCATTCGTGAACACGCCGCTCTGCTGTCCTTCTCGGGCCACGATGCTCACCGGCCTCCTCTCGCGCGACACCGGCGTGGTGGACAACGAGCACGGCCGGCTCCTCGACGAGGACGCCACGATCGCGTCGTGGTTGCACGACGACGGGTATCACACCGGTCTCGTCGGCAAGTACCTGAACGGGTACCCGTTCGGGCGCGCGCCGTTCGTCCCTCGCGGGTGGGATCGGTGGTGGGCCAAGCAGCAGGGCCCGGTGACGAACCTCTACTACGGCTACACGCTGATCGAACAGGGCCAGCCGATCCGCTACGGCGACGCCGAGGAGGACTACGCGACCGACGTGTTCGCGGCCAAGGCGGTCGAGTTCATCCGCGAGGCGCCGTTCGGCCGACCGTTCTTCCTATGGTTCGCGCCGACCGCGCCGCACCCACCCTGGACCCCGGCACCGCGACACGCGGGCGCCTACGAGGATCTGGCAGTGCCGATGCCGCCCTCGACCGGCGAGGCGGACGTCTCCGACAAGCCTGAGTGGATCCGGCAGCTGCCGCCGTCGGACGCCGACACGCTGGCCGCGTTCCAGGCGTCCCGGCGACGCTCGTACGAGGCGCTCCGGGCGGTCGACGACGCGGTCCGGGCCGTTGTCGAGGAGCTGCGGGCACGAGGCGAGCTCCGACGGACCGTGATCGTCTTCACGTCGGACAACGGTCTCGCCTTCGGCGAGCACCGTTGGGAGAAGAAGACGTGCGCGTACGACGAATGCCTCCGCGTGCCGCTGTTGGTCCGGATGCCTGGCGCCGAGCCCCGCGTCGACCCCGCGTTCGTCTCGACCGTGGATCTCGCGCCCACGATCGCCGAGCTCGCCGGCGTCACGCCGCCGAGTCCGCTCGCCGGCACGAGCCTCGTCCGGCTGCTGCGGAGCGGCCGGGACGACGGCCGCCGCCCCGTGGTGTACGCCGAGTGGGTCGGGGAGGGGCTCCCCGTCCCCGGGTGGTGGGCGCTCCGGACGCCGGCCTTCGCGTACGTCGAGCTCGCGACCGGCGAGCGCGAGCTCTACGCGCTCCTCGAGGACCCGTTCGAGCTTGTGAACGTGGTGGACGAGCCGCGGTTCGCTGCCGCGGTCGAGCGGCTGTCGGCCGCCCTCGACGCCTCCCGCGGGTGAGGTGAGACCCCTCTGCACCGTCGGCGCGACGCTCGTCGTGGGATCGATCGTCTCAGGCGCGTTCGGCGTCGGGGCCGCGTCCGCCCAGACGGAACCCGAGGCTCCCCCCGACATCGTGCTGATCGTCACGGACGACCAGCGGTGGGACACGCTGTGGGCGATGCCGATCGTCTCCGAACGCCTCGCCGCGCGCGGCGTCACGTTCTCGGAGGCGTTCGTCGTGAACCCGCTCTGCTGCCCGAGTCGCGCGAGCATCCTGACCGGCGACTACTCGCACACGCACCTCGTCTACCGTCAGGATCCCCCGTTCGGACGTTTCGACTGGTTCGACGACTCCTCGACGCTGGCCACGTGGTTGGACGATGCGGGCTACCGCACGGGCCTGTTCGGCAAGTACATCGACGGTGGACAGCATGCCGCGGTCACCGGGTACGTGCCGCCAGGCTGGGACCGTTGGGTCGCGTTCGTGCACGCGGAGATGCTGGACTACGGGCTCACGATCGACGGCACGGTGCGGCGGTACGGCTCCTCGCCGAGCGATCACTCGACCGACGTCCTGGCCGACGAGGCCGTCGCGTTCGTCCGCGAGACCGAGGGGCAGCCGCTGTTCATGGTCTACGCGCCGGCGGTGCCGCACGGCCCCGCGATCCCGTCCCCCGGCGACGAGGACGCGTTCGCTGATCTCGAGCCCGCCCGCCCGGATTCGTTCGACGAGGCCGACGTCTCCGACAAGCCCGCGTGGGTCCGAGAGCTCCCGCGCCTGAGGAGGGAGGACGCGGCCGCGATCGACGCGTTCCGCCGGGAGCAGTACCGTTCGCTGCTCGGCGTCGACCGCGCGGTCGGCGAGCTCCTCGACGCGCTCGAGGAACGCGGCCGGCTCGAGAACACGCTGATCGTCTACACCTCGGACAACGGGATCCTGCACGGCGAGCACCGGTGGACGAAGAAGGAGGCTCCGTACGAGGAGGCGATCCGGGTCCCGCTCGTGCTCCGTTGGGACGCCGCCGGGTGGAGCGTGCGTACCGAGGTCGCCTTCGCCCTGAACATCGACCTCGCGCCGACGATCGCCGACGCCGCGGGCATCGCCGCTCCATCCACCGACGGTGTGAGCCTGCTGCCGTTGTTGGACGGGCGGAGCTCGACGTGGCGCCGCGACTTCCTGATCGA
>DATFEU010000332.1:0-3220 GCA_035250725.1 Actinomycetota bacterium | reverse complement strand
CCACCGGGACGTGAAACCCGGCAACGTGCTGCTGGACGAGAACGGCAACGCCTACCTCACGGACTTCGGCGTCGCGCTCGACGCCGGATCCCCCGAGCGATCGACGGGCACGATGATGCGCGGAACACCCGCGTACCTGTCGCCCGAGCAGATCCGGCTCGACCCCGCCGGCCCGAGATCCGACATCTACGCGCTCGGGATCGTCGCGTACGAGATGCTCACCGGGTCGCACCCGTTCCCCGAGACGTCGCTGACGGCGCTGCTCGACCATCACGCGAAAGACCCACTCCCGTCGGTACGCGCGATCCGTCCGGAGGTTCCGGGCGCCGTGGACGACGCGATCGGCCGAGCGACCGCCAAGGATCCGCTCGAGCGCTTCGCCGACGTGACGGAGTTCGCCGCCGCCCTGCGCGTCGCGCTCGAGGGGGCGGCGCCGGTGCTCGAGCCGGTGGGGGACGTCCGCAACCCCTACAAGGGGTTGCGCGCGTTCCTCGAGGCCGACGCGACGGACTTCTTCGGCCGCGAGGCGGTGACCACGCGGCTGCTGCGCAGTCTCGCGGAGGACGACCCCGCCGCGCGGTTCCTCGCGGTCGTGGGCCCCTCCGGGTCGGGGAAGTCGTCGGTCGTCCGCGCAGGCCTCGTGCCGGCGCTTCGGCGCGGCGCGATCCCGGGATCCGAGCGCTGGTACGTGATCGACGTCGTGCCCGGCCACCATCCGTTCCGAGAGATCGAGACCGCGCTCCTGGGCGTGGCGGTCGAACCACCGCCGTCGCTGATGGAGGAGCTGGAGCGCGACGAGCTCGGGCTGATGCGAGCGGTCCACCGGATCCTGCCCGACCACGACGCGGAGCTGCTGATCGTCCTCGACCAGCTCGAGGAGGTCTTCACGCTCGTCGAGGACGACGCCCGACGCGAGCGCTTCCTCGCGACGATCCGCGCGGCGACGCTCGAACCCGACAGCCGCGTCCGGGTCGTCGCGACCCTTCGAGCGGACTTCTACGACGCCCCGCTCTCGGTTCCCGGCTTCGGCGACCTGCTCGCCGCCCGGACGGAGGCGATCACGCCGATGTCGCCGGAGGAGCTCGAACGCGCGATCGTGGCGCCCGCGGACCACGCCGGCTTCGTCGTCGAACCCAGGCTCCTCGCGGAGATGATCGCCGACGTCGCCGACCGGCCCGGAACCCTTCCGTTGCTGCAGTACGCGCTCACCGAGCTCGCCGAACGGCCGGACGGGCGAACGCTGACGCTCGACGCGTACCGGAAGATCGGACGCGTCTCCGGCGCGCTCGCTCGGCGAGCGGAGCAGCTCTTCGAGCAGATGAACGAGACCGCGCGCGACGCGTGCCGGCAGCTGTTCCTCCGGCTCGTCACGCTCGGCGAGGGGACGGAGGACACGCGTCGTCGCGTCCGGCGTTCGGAGCTCGCGACGCTCGCCGACCCGCAGACGATGGATGCGGTGGTGGAGACGTTCGGTCGGCACCGCCTGCTCTCGTTCGACCGCGATCCCGACACCCGGGAGCCGACGGTCGAGATCGCACACGAGGCGTTGCTCCGCGAGTGGGCTCGGCTCCGCGAATGGATCGACGACGCGAGGGAGGACCTCCGCCAGCGGGCGCAGATCTCGTCGGCGAAGGCCGACTGGGTGCACGCTGACCAGAGCACCGACTACCTCCTGTCGGGGATCCGGCTCGCGCAGGCGGAGGAGGCCACGAAGGGCGGATCGATCCGGCTCACCGAGCACGAGCGCGAGTTCCTCGACGCGAGCCTCGCGCACCGCGACGCCGAGGCCGCCGCCGAACGGATGCGGCACGCACGCGAGCTCACGCTCGAGCGCCGGGCTCGGACGCGACTCCGTGGGTTGGTGGCCCTGCTCGCCGTCGCGCTGCTCCTCGCGTCGAGCCTGACCGTGATCTCGGTTGAACGGTCGCGGGAAACCGATCGCGAGCGCGAGGAGTCCGCGATCACCGGGCTCACCGGCGGTGCGCTCTCGAACCTCAGCGTCGATCCCGATCTCAGCCTCCTTCTCGCTCTCCACGCCGTGAACCAGAGCGCTTCGATCGGCGTGCCGGTGCCATCCGAGACGGTCGAGGCGCTCCACTGGGCGATGCAGGAGGCCAGCGTCGAGTATCCGATCGAGGATGGATCGACCCAGCTTGTGGCCGGACCCCTCGGCCTCAGGGGCGTCATCGATCTTCCACTGCGGACGCTCGCGAACACGGCGCTGGCGGAGGTCGGACGCTCGCTCTCGCCGCCCGAGTGCGACGAGTACTTCGACACCACGACGTGTCCGTCGCTCCCGAGCCGGTTCCCTTTGAACCTGCAGGGCGATCAGGTCGACGCGACGCCGACACTCCCGGGAAAGCCGCTCTTCGGGACCCAGGTGACCGTCTTCGGCGGTCTCGACCCGGACCGGGTCGCAGCCCTTCGAGCGGAGTTCGCCGGGTTCACGGCCGAAACGGGCATCGAGGTCCGCCTCATCGGCGCTCAGCTCAGCGACGAGGCAGGCTTCGACTACGTCGCCGAGAGCGTCGCCGTCGGCAACCCGCCCGACGTCGCGATGATCCCCCAGCCCGGATCCGTCCGCGACTTCGCTCGTGAGGGACATCTCATCGATCTCGGCAGCTTCCTGGACATCGACGAGTTGAAGGAGGACCAGAGCCCTTACCTGGTCTCGCTCGGAACCCTCGGCGAGGACGGGTCGTGGCCGGCTGCCGAGGGTTCGACGTTCGGCGCCTTCCACACCCTGAACCTCAAGAGCATGATCTGGTACCCGGTGCCGGAGTTCCACTCCGAGGGCTACGCCGTCCCGATGACCTGGGACGAGCTCACCGCCTTGGGCGACCGGTTGGTGCGCGATGGTCGCACCCCTTGGTGTCTGGGATGGGAGTCTGGCGTGGCATCCGGGTGGCCGGGAACCGACTGGATCGAGCACCTGGTGCTCAAGGGGTCCGGTCCGGCGGTCTACGACCGATGGGCCCTCCACGAGATCCCGTTCGACAGCCCGCCGGTGCGCGCCGCGTTCGAGCAACTGGGTCGGATCCTGTTCACCGAGGGATACCTCGCCGACGGAGCGGTCGAAGGGTCGTGGTTCGAGGCCCAGCTCCCGATGCTCGAGGAGCAACCCCCCGGTTGTTGGCTCTACCAGTTCCCCAGCTTCGCTGCCGAAGTCTTGCCCGAGGGATCCATCGGAGCGACGACCGACATCTTCCCCTTCCCGTCG
>DATFEU010000324.1:0-9977 GCA_035250725.1 Actinomycetota bacterium | reverse complement strand
AGTCCCCGACCGCGATCGACTCCGACAACAGGACCGAGGCCTGAGCGACCCGCCCCGCGGAGATCGGAGAAGGCCAGGCTCCGTAGGGGACGGGCGTCGAGCTCAACCGGCCCGCCGCCCCACGAGCACGCGCGTCACCTTGAACCCTCGGTCGACCGTGCTCCGGACGTCGACGAACCCCGCGCGACGCATCAGGGTCGCCGTCGCGCGAGCGCGGTCCGGGCTGACCTCGATCAGGAGCCACCCGCCCGGCTTCAGCCGATCCGGCGCGCCGGCGGTCGCCCGGCCGATCAGTCCCAGCCCGTCCGGGCTCTTGTCCGTCAAGGTGTGCCGGGGTTCGAACCTGCGGATCTCCTCGGGCAGCTCCCGCAGCTCACCGAGGGCAACGTAGGGCGGATGCAGCGTGACGACGTCGACGGCGCCCGCGAGGTCCCGAGGCAGCCCGCCGTAGACGTCGCCGACATGGAACGTCGCCCGGAGCCGGAGCCGCTCGGCGTTCCGCCGTGCCGTGCGGATCGCGGTCGCCGAGATGTCGGTCCCGTGCACGCGGACCCCGGCGACCTCGTTGGCGATCGCGAGAGCGACCGTGCCGCCGCCGGTCGCGAGGTCCACGGCGATCGGCCGGCGGCGGCCTCGAAGGCGCCGAACGGCCTGCTCCGCAAGGTATTCGGTCGAGTCGCGCGGGACGAAGACGCCGGGACTCGCGAGGATCTCGAGACCGCGGAACACCGCGTATCCCTTGATGAGTTGCACGGGCTCACCGGCGGCGCGGCGCGCGATCAACCGTTCGTACCGGCGACGCGCGCGGGCCGGCACCTCGAGATCCGGACCGAGGTCGTCGACACCGAGCGCGTGTTGGAGCAGGTCCTCGGCCTCGATCCGCTCGCGGCCGCGCTGCCAGTGATCGATCGCGCGCGACGCCTTCAGCGTCGCGACCGACCCCTCGAGCACCTCGGAAGCCTTCATCGGCGCCGCATGCTACCTGCCCAGCGGGGACGTGGACGGTCGCGCCGTTCGCCGCGTGCGAGAATCGCTCCGATGGCCAAGCGTCCCACCACGGCCAAGCCAAGGAAGCGACGAGGGTCCGACGCCGACGACGTGCGGCTGACCGGTGACCGCATCGTGGTCGAGAACCCGGACAGCGGAGAGCGGACCTCGCGCGGTGGCCTCGTGATCCCCGCGACCGCGATGCCGGCGCCCAAGCGCTGCGTCTGGGGCGAGGTCCTGCTGGTCGGGCCGGACGTCCGTTCGGCCAGGGCCGGCGACCGCATCCTGTACCTGCCCCAGGCCGGGCTGGAGGTCGAACTGAACGGGCAGGAATGCCTCCTGCTCCGCGAGCGCGACGTGCAGGCGATCTCGTCCTCGCCGGACGGGAAGGAACGCGAACCCGGCCAGTACCTCTAGGGGGCGGCTCAGGCGGGGACGAACGTCAGCAGCAGCCGGCGGACGTCGTTCTCGCGGTTCGGATCGACGAGCACCAGGCGTTGCCACGTCCCGAGGAGGAGGCGGCCGCCCTCGACCGGCATCGTCAGCGACGGCGAGACGAGCACCGGGAGCAGGTGATCGCCCCCGTGCCCCGTCGAACCGTGACGATGAACGTAGCGATCCTCGTGGGGCAGCAACCGCTCGAGGAGGTCCTCGAGATCGCTCTCGGAACCCGAGCCCGTCTCCATCAGCGCCAGGCCTGCGGTCGCGTGCGGCACGAACGCGTGGACCAGGCCGTCGTGCCCCTCCGTTGCACAGAAGTCGGCCACGAGTTCGGTCACGTCGACGACGCGACGACCGCTCGTGTCGAGGCGATGCTCCGAACGGTTCACGGCGGTGGCTCCGGATCCCCGCCGGACGGCGCAGCCCATCCGGTCAACCCGCGGCCCGAGGCGGCTGCCTCGTCCCGCGCAGAGATCGAGAGCAGGCCTCCCAGGATCCCCTGGACCCCGCCGGCGATCACCACGAACAGTCCGAACGCGAGGGACAGCTCGAGCAGCCCGGAGTCCAGGGCGCGCTCGACCTGCGCTCGCGAGAGCTGCGTCTCGGCGGCGTCGAGGAGCTGATCGCGGGCGGTGGCCGCGGTGTAGAGCGCGACGCCGAGCGCAACGGCGCCTCCGAGCACCCCCCTGACGGCGAGGCCAGACGACGCTCGCGGCCGCTGGAGGAAGACACGGAGGGCGCCGCCCGCCATCACGATGCCCGCGATCAACGACGCCTTGCCTTCCCAGCCGTCGATCCCCTTGGCCTGCTCGATGAACGGGCCGGCGGAGAACTCGGCCCACGCCAAGAACGAACCGACCCCCGCGGCCACGCCGCCGGCGAGGGCCAGCGTAGCCGCGAGGGTCGCTCGGCCCGACATGCGTCCTACGGGCTGGTGTCGTCCGTCGCCGGTGTCGCGGGAGCCGCTGGGGCGGCCGGGAAAGCCGCCTCGGAAGAGGGCGCCGGAGGTGCGGACGCAGACGGCTCCTCGTAGGTGGGTGAGGGCGCCGGCTGCGGTGCCTCCTCCGCCGCAACGGCCTCGCCTTCGCCCACCCCGGAGCCGCGCGACATGATCCCGCCCAGGAGCGCGAGCACGCCGCCGGCGATCACCACGTAGATCCCGATGCTGAGCCCGATGCTGAGCTGCCCCGCATCGATCGCCTCGTCGAGCAGCACCCGGACCTGCTCGGGCGAAGCCCCGACCGTGGGCGCGAGCTCCTCCGCGGCGGAATCGAGGACGCTATCCTTGGCCGTCAGCGCGTCATAGACCGCGACCCCTCCGCCGACGAGCCCTGCGACGATCGCCAGGATCGCGAGCGCTCGCTTGGCCTGTCGCAGCAGGACGACGCCGACGAGCAACGCAACCACCCCCGCGCCCAGGGTGATGTATCCATCCGTACCGTCGATGCCCTTCGCCGACACGCTCGTTCCGCCGCCCGAGACCTCAGCCCACGCAAGGAACGAACCGATCCCCAGAAGGGCGCCGCCGGCGATCGCCAGGATCGCGCCGACCGGCGTCGTGGCCGTGCCCCCCGTGTCCCCCATCACGCCTCCGTTCGCCCGGCGAGTGCCGGTCCGGCCCATCCTTCCACCCGAGTCCACGGGCCGTCGACCGCACCCTGGGGAGCTTGATCTTGACGAATCGAAGTAATCGTGTAATCATCGATGCGATGCACGCGCGTCAGACACCGACTCACGAGGAGCTTGCCGGCTGGTTCGCCGGCCGGCTTCCCGAGGACCTGTTCGTCGGGGCCCCGGAGGTCTCCTTCGACCGTGAGGAGATCCTCGTCATCGGAACCCTCCCCGACCCCGAGCTCCCGGACGACGCGACGCCCGACGCCGTGGGCGCCGCGCGAGGAGCGCGCATCGACGGGTTCCGAGAGGACACGCGCGAACGACGCATGCGCATCGCGCAGGAGGCGCAGCATCGCTTCGGTCGCCACGTGTCGTGGGGCGCCGAATGCGGAGACGTCCGCAAGCTGTTCACGACCGTGAGCGTCCCGGCGATGACCCGGCTCCGGATGTCGGAGCGGCGGGTCCTCGACACGCTGGTTGAAGGCGGCGTCGCGAGATCGCGCAGCCACGCGCTCGCCTGGTGCGTCCGGCTCGTCGCGGAGAAACAGGACGAGTGGCTCGCCGACCTGCGCGAGGCGCTCCGCACGGTCGAGAAGGTCCGGGACGAAGGGCCGGCCGGCTGAGGCCTCAGGCCTCCTCGGTCCCCAGCCCCATCCGGTAGACCTCGCGCTCGTGCTCGTCGTCGACGAGCATCACCGTCTCGACGCCACCCTCGAGCAGCTCCCGCCAGGACGACCCGATCCACTCCTCCGCCTGCTCGGCGTCCGCGAACCGCGGCGAGCGGCCGACCTCCTCGCCCGAACGATCGAGGTAGGTCCAGCCGAAGGTCACGCGCGCTCGATCGAAACGATCATGTTCACGGCTCGGTGCACCAGCACGCGCTCGCCGGCCTTCACGTCCTCCGGGACGCTCTCGGGGCCCAGCCGAGCCGTCTC
Source organism: Actinomycetota bacterium (assembly GCA_035250725.1). Lineage (GTDB taxonomy): Bacteria > Actinomycetota > UBA4738 > UBA4738 > HRBIN12 > DASSJM01. Next base: position 6,000 of record DATFEU010000324.1, on the reverse strand, counting down.
GAGCTCTCGGTCCTCGTAGACGACCGTCACGTCCACGTAGCCGACGCCGTGGACGTCCCACGGCTTCACCTCCACGACCATCGCCTCGCGCTCGCCGAGCACGGTCGCAGGCTAGCGCACACCCGTTCCACGCACCGACATCCCCCGTTCGTCCGACTTGAGTCCGATCGGTCGAGCGCCGAGGGTAGCCGGGTATGCCCGCACGGCCCCTGCGGCGCTACGTCGCCATTCCGTTCCTTCTCGCGTGCCTCCTCGTCCCCGAGGTGGCGTCGACGACACCTGCCCGTCGAGAAGCGATGACGGCCGGCGAACGGGGATCGGGACCCGAGTCCTGGACCGTCGACTCCGTCTTCTCGGTGGGCGGCGTTCGATGGACCGACGTTCCCGGCGGCCACTGGGCCCGGGACGCGATCGACTACGTCGCGGCCTCGAACGACTGGATGCTCGACTCCAGCGCGACCGAGGACGGCACGTATGCGTTCCGCCCGAGGCGGCTCGAGAGCCGGCAGCTGTTCGCGCGCGCGATCCTCCGCGCGTTCGGCTCGGGGCTACCGCAGGATCCGAGCCTCTCGTTCCCCGACCTCCCGTCGGACGACAAGTTCTTCATAGCGGCGAACGTGGCGGTCTCCGCCGGCTGGATGGAGGTCGGCGGGTTGGGCGCCTTCCGCCCGACAGAGCCCGTCACGATGCGCGAGGTGCATCGTGCGCTGGTCCTCGCGCTCGGGCTCGGCGACCTCGCGGCCGGAGCCGAGGCACTCCACCTTCGCGACGGCACGGCGATCGAAACGCCGGAAGGCTTGGGCACGCTCCTGCTCGGGATGCGGCTCGGCCTGCGCTACAACCACGGCGACGAGTCGCTCGATGTCGGGCCCGACTCGGCGCTGCCTCGCGCCGAGGTGGCGTGGTCGCTGTACCGAGCCGCGACGGCACCGACGTGGGTGCGCGACTCGCTCGCGCGGTACGCGACGATGGAACTGCCGAACCTCGGCCCGAGGCTTCAGGCCGTCGTCTCGTTCGCTGTCGACTACGTGGGCTACCCGTACGTCTGGGGCGGCGAATGGAACGAACCCCCGCTGAACGGCTACTGCTGCGGCCCCCAGCCGGTCGGCGGCTTCGATTGCTCCGGCGTCACGTGGTGGGTCATGAAGGAGTCGGTCACGGGATGGGACAATACGCCGCCACGTTCCTACGCCGGTTGGGCGTTGCCCGAGCGCACGTCGGCGACGATGGCGGCGGTCGGCAAGAAGGTCGCGTTCCATGATCTCCGCGCGGGCGACCTGATGTTCTACGACGGCAACGGCGACGGGAGGGTCGACCACGTGAACACGTACGTCGGCAACGGATGGTCGATCGACTCGGGGAGCAGCAACGCCGGCGTGACGTTCACCTACGTGAAGGGCACCTGGTACCAGGACCACTTCAAGCACGGCCGGCACATCATGGGATCCTAGCCGGCCGTTCTTTCAGGCCTCGAGCTCGCCCTCGAGCGCCTCTCGTTCGGCGACGGTGAGCGGCCTCGCGCGGCCGGTCTCCGGGTCGCGGGCCACCACCACCGCGGACGCCGTCGCCGAGACCGTGCCGTCCTCCTTGCGGATCTCCTCGACGGTCCGGACGCTCGACCGCCCGATCGACTCGAGCCGGCATCCGACCACCACGGCCCCGTCGTCGAGCCTGAGCTCGGCCTCGTAGTCGATCGCGACGCGCGCGAGGACGAAGTCCCACGTGTTCTCGGAGACCGGCCCGAGCACCTTCTCGACCCACGCGTCCCGTGCCTCCTCGAGGTACGTGAGGTACACGGCGTTGTTCACGTGACCGTACGCGTCGACGTCGCGCCACCGGATCTCGATCCGCTTCTCGAGCCCGCTCACTCCTCGATCCGATCGACCTGGAGGTCGTGCCCGACGAGCCACTCGATCGCCTCGCCGATCCGCTCGTCCTCGCCCTCGACCTCGAGGATGATCCAGCCGCCGCCCTCGCCGAGGTTCGCGCGGTGGATGTTCGTCACCAGGCGGAACTCCGAGCCGAGCCGGTGGATCACCGGCACGGTCGCCAGCTGCTCGGGGAACGTGAGATGGAGCTTCGCGGTGGCCACGGTGGCATCTTGCCCCGACCGCACGGGCCGTGCACGCCCGGGACCGGAGGTGCGACGGCCACCGGGCGGTCGCCGTCAGACCGACGCGGCGTGCCGTCGTCCCGCGGTCGCCCACAGCGCGTACGCCAGCATGGCCACGATGGACAGCTCGAGCCCGGTGGCGAGGAGATCGAGGACGCCGATCGACTCCGTCATCCACGGCTCGGGTCCGATGGGGATGCCGGTCGTCCTCGACGCGATCCAGACGGCCACCACCGCCGCGTTGCCGACGATCGCGACCCCGGCGAGACGCGGGGACGACGAGGCGATCCACGCGACCCCCCACGCCATCTGGAAGACCGCGCTCAGGACGAAGAACGCGGCGGAGAGCCACCACTCCTCGAGGTGCTCCGGTACGACGAGCGCGTGGATCGCGCCGGCCCCGATCGACGCGGCGGCCGGGAGCAGACCGGGGATCCGTCCGTCTTCGAAGAACCACGTCTGTGAGCCTGATCGGAGTTCCATCTCGTCGACCTCCTCGGACGAGGTCGACCCGGCGGCCACTCGGCCGCCGGGTCGACGGCGTGGATCAACGGAACGCGTTCGGGAACTGCGCCACGATCCCGGCGGACAGCATGTCGGCCATGTGCAGGATCTCGGTCTCGACCTCGTCGTAGGTGGCGACGCTGGCCGCGAAGTCACCGGCGAGCTGCTGGGCCGCCTCCTGCAGGGTCAGATCGAGGTGGACCCTCATCATCGTGCGCAGGTCGGCGAGCCGCCAGTGATCCGGGTTCGCGTCGTGGAGGAACCGCGCGATCTCGCGCGCGTTGGCGTACCAGTCGGCCTTCGCCTCCTCGAACGCCGTCTGGTCGTCGGCCTTGGCCGCGCCGAGCAGCTCCGCGGCCGTGAGGATGTGGTCCGTGAGCAGGGCGGTGAGCTGGTTTGCGGCCGCCTTCCCGTAGAACGGCTTGATCGCGTCGCCGATGTCCACCTGGTTCTGCAGCAACCGGTCAGTCGTGGCCTGCAGGTCGGGCAGGTCGGCGACGAAGCTCACGATGAACAGCCGCGTCCACGTCACGTGATCCACCCACAGCCGGCGCATGCCGTCGTGGAGCGCCCGCTTGCTGACCTCGGGCGCGTCGTGCACTCCCGCGGCCGAACGTGACGAGGCCGTAGCGAGCGACGACGTCCCCAAGCCCAGCAGCCCGGCGAAAAGGACCGCCATCACGGCGGCGAGGACACGCCCGGAGGCCCTCGTTCGGAGACCCATGGCTCCTCCTTTCTCCTAACACCAGCCCTTGCTGGTGTTACAGGCGGGAACGTATCACCGTCTTCAGGGCCCGTCAACGCCGTATCGCAAAACGCCACAGGTCTTATATCCAGCACCCTGCAGAGGGAACTCGTAACTCCAACATCGACTAGTGCTACCATCGGGAGCATGCTCGGGGGACTGAGGCGGGATGCCGAGGCGCTCGGCGCGCTCGAGGACGATCTGCGGAGGAACCTGTACCTGTTCGTGCGCTCGCGGGGGCGCCCGGTCAACCGCGACGAGGCGGCCGTCGCCACGGGCATCTCGCGGAAGCTCGCCGCGTTCCACCTCGACAAGCTGGTCGATCGCGGTCTGCTCGCGACGTCGTTCGCGCGGCCGCCGGGGAGGGGCGGGCGCGGCGCCGGCCGCACCGCGAAGTACTACGAACCCTCGGACCGCAGGATCGACGTCACGATCCCCGAACGCCGCTACGACGTGCTGAGCTCCCTGTTGCTCCGCGCGCTGCGTGCGAGATCGGACGACGAGACGGGAGAGGATGCGGCCCGGCGGGTCGCCGAGGAGACGGGCGTGGAGATCGGGCGGGCGGAGCGAGCTCGCCTCGGCATACCGTCTCCGGGCGCCGAACGGGCGCTCGCGGCGACGGAACACGTGCTCGAGACCCGAGGCTACGAGCCGTATCGCGACGCCGGCGGATGCGTGCGCCTGCGAAGTTGCCCCTTCCACGAGCTCGCCGAGCAGGACCGTGACCTCGTGTGCTCGCTCAACGAGCGGCTCGTCGAGGGCATCGTCCGGGGCCTCGGCAACGACACGCTCGACGTCACCCTCGAGCCGGCCACCGAAGAGTGCTGCGTCGTGCTGGGACCGGCCTCCGGTCGGACCCGATCCTGAGCTCTCGACTCCGAGCGGCGCGTTAGGCTTCGGCCGAGCCGAGGGGGTTGGTCGTGCGCGCGGAAGACGTTCGAGCGGTGGGGGTCGTCGGGTGCGGCCTCATGGGCTCGGGGATCGTCGAGGTCTGCGCCCGCGCAGGCTGCGACGTGACCTACGTCGAGCCCACGGACGAGCTCGTGACCGCGGGCCGCGCGCGGATCGAACGCTCGGTGTCGAAGGCGGTCGAGCGCGGCAAGCTCGAGGCCGGCGATGCCGACCAGGCGCTCGGCAGGATCACCGGGTCGACCGACCTCGGCGCGCTCGCGGGCTCCGAACTGGTGGTCGAGGCGGCGACCGAGGACCTCGAGGCCAAGCTCGCCGTGTTCCGCAAGCTCGACGGGATCACTCGGCCCGAGGTCGTCCTCGCGTCGAACACGTCCTCGCTCCCGATCGTCGAGCTCGCGACCGCGACCGAACGACCCGACCGCGTGATCGGGATGCACTTCTTCAACCCGCCCCCGGTGATGAAGCTGCTCGAGCTGATCCCCGCGATCACCACGTCCGAGGAGACCCTCGCGTTCGCGAAGGCGTTCGGCGAGCGCGTCGGCAAGACCACGGTGGTCTCGAAGGACCACGCGGGGTTCATCGTGAACCGGATGCTGTGCCCGTTCCTGAACGACGCCGCCCGCCTCTACGACGAGGGGCTCGCCACCCGCGAGGACATCGACGCCGCGATCTCGCTCGGCCTCGGGCACCCGATGGGCCCTCTCGCGCTCATGGACCTGATCGGCATCGACACGGTCGTCCACGTCGCCGACGTGCTGTACCGCGAGTTCGGCGACCCCCGGTACCTGGCGCCGCAGGTGCTGCGGCGGATGGTCGCCGCGGGCCGGCTCGGCCGCAAAACCGGGCGCGGCTTCTACGAGTACGGCTGATGTCGCCGTTCCGAGCCTCGGCCGGGTTCACCGAGTCGTGGAAGCACCTGCGGCTCGAGATCGCCGACGGCGTCGCGACGATCACGCTCGATCGCCCGGACACGCTGAACGCGCTCACGTTCGACGCGTACGCGGACCTGCGCGACGTCCTGACCGAGCTCCCCCACCGCGACGACGTCCGCTCGGTCGTGATCACCGGCAGCGGCCGCGGGTTCTGCTCGGGCGGCGACGTGCACGAGATCATCGGCGCGCTCCGCGAGGCGGACCAGCGGCGCCTGCTCGAGTTCACGCGCATGACCGGCGCGGTGGTTCGCGAGCTCCGCGAGTGCCCCCTGCCGGTCGTCGCCGCGGTGAACGGCGTGGCCGCCGGTGCGGGGGCCGTGATCGCGCTCGCCGCCGACCTCCGGCTGCTCGCCCGGTCGGCGCGCTTCGCGTTCCTGTTCACGAGGGTCGGCCTCGCCGGCGCCGACATGGGCTCGGCGTACCTGCTGCCGCGGCTCGTGGGGCTCGGGCGGGCGACCGAGCTGCTGCTGCTCGGCGAGGACGTCTCGGCCGAGCGTGCGCTCGAGATCGGGCTCGCGTCCCAGGTGGTCGACGACGCCGAGCTTCCGGACGCGGCCGCCGGGCTCGCGGCGCGGCTCTCGAGCGGCCCGTCGCTCGCGTACTCCGTGACGAAGACGCTGCTGTCGCGCGAACAGGACATGAGCCTGTCGGCCGCGCTCGAGGTCGAGGCGATCGCGCAGGCGCTCCTGCTTCGGGGCGCGGACCACGCCGAGTTCTACGCCGCGTTCGCGGAGGGCCGAGACCCGTCGTGGTCCGGCCGGTGAGCGGTCGCCGCTGACATGTCGCACGAGCTC
>DATFEU010000279.1:0-3722 GCA_035250725.1 Actinomycetota bacterium | reverse complement strand
TGATCGTGTTCGCCCGCGAGATCGGCGAGCTCTATCGCATGGAGCGCTCGCGCAGCGCCGAGCTCGAGACCGTGCTCGAGAGCCTGCAGGAGACCTACCTCGCGACGATGAAGAGCCTCGCGACCGTGATCGAGGCGAAGGACCAGACGACGCGGGGCCACCTCGACCGGACCGTGAGCTACGGGCTCGCGCTCGCCCGCAGGATCGAGCCGACGCTCGCGGACAGCCCGACGCTCGGTTACGGGTTCTTCCTCCACGACATCGGCAAGGTGGGGATCCCGGAGCACATCCTGTGCAAGGCCGGTCCGCTCTCCGTCGACGAGTGGACCGTGATGCGCAACCATCCGATCATCGGTGCCCAGATCGTGGCCCCGATCGCGTTCCTGTCCGACGCGGTCGACCTGATCCGCCACCACCACGAGCGCTTCGACGGTTCGGGGTATCCGGACGGGCTGGCCGGCGAGGGGATCCCGCTCGCGGCGCGCATCTTCGCGGTGGCGGACTCCTTCGACGCGATGACGAGCGACCGGCCCTACCGAGGAGCGATCGGGCTGGGACCGGCGCTCGAGGAGATCAGGGCGGGGGCGGGAACGCAGTTCGACCCCGATGTCGTGCGGGTCTTCATCGAGATGGTCGAGCAGGATCCTCCCGAGGACGAAGAGCTCGCGCACGCGCTGCGCCACGCCGGCTAGCCGCGCCACCGACGACCACCATCCGCCGCCTCGCCTAGGCTTGCCGCATGCCCTCGGCCGCGCCGCTCGTCCGCGTCATCCGCTCGGGTCTCGAGGAGAGCGTCCACGCGGGACACGTCGCGGTCTGCGACGAGGAGGGGCGGCTGCTCGGGGGCCTCGGCGACCCGCATCACAGCCTCTTCTCCCGTTCCTCGATGAAGCCGCTGCAGGCCGCGGTGTCCCTCGCGCGGATGGGCGGCGAGCTCCCCCCCCAGGACCTGGTCGCGGTGATGTGCGGGTCGCACAACGGTGAGCCGGTCCACGTGCGCACGGTCCAGGCGCTCTTGAAGGAGGGCGATGTCGCCGAGAACCGGCTGGGGTGTCCCGCCGACCTCCCGAGGCGCACCCAGGACCGAACACAGGCAGACCGTCGAAGGCCGGTGTTCCACAACTGCTCCGGCAAGCACGCCGGGATGCTGGTCGCCTGCCAGCGCGCGGACCTCGAGCTCGCCTCCTACCTGCAACCCACGCACCCGCTCCAGCGGGAGGTCACGCGGGAGGTCGGGCGGGCGACGAACGTCGATCGACCGTTCGTCGGGGTGGACGGCTGCGGCGCTCCCGTGCACGGTCTGCCGCTGTCGGGGTTGGCGACCCTGTTCGCGCGCCTGGTGCGGCCGGAGCGACTCGGGCAGGTGGCGGAGACCGCGGCGATCGCCGTCTCGGCCATGCGCGCGCAGCCGTACCTCGTGGCCGGCCGGGACCGGAGCGACACGCTGATCATGGGGGAGATGCCCGACGTCGTCTGCAAGGTGGGGGCCGAGGGGCTGCACTGCGCCGGCATCGCGAGCTCGGGGATCGGGGTCGCCGTCAAGATCGCCGACGGGGGCGACCGAGCCGCGGCGCCCGCGCTGCTGCGGAGCCTCGAGCTCCTCGGGTCGCTGACCGCCGAACAGCTCCTGCACCTCGGTTCCGTCGCGAGGCCCCCCGTGCTGGGGGGGGGACGGCCCGTGGGGGAGCTCGTCGCCGACTTCCGCCTTCGTCGCGGGCGCGCCTGAACACCGGCATCTCGCGCTTCCTCGCGTACGATTCCTCGATGTCGGATCGAGCTCCGAACGGGACCGTGAGCGGTCCCCGGGTCGCCGTCGTGAGCGTCCACACGTCGCCGCTCGACCAGCCCGGTTCGGGCGACTCCGGCGGGATGAACGTGTTCATCCGCGAGGCGGCCGAACGCATCAACGCGGGCGGCGTGGCGGTGGACGTCTTCACCCGTTCCCGCGACGCCAGGGCGCCGGACGTGCAGGACCTCCGGGGCGGCTCCCGCCTGTTCCGCGTGCGCGCGGGGCCCTCCGCGCCGGTCCCGAAGGACGAGCTCCCCCGGTTCCTCCCCGAGTTCCTCGGGGGCGTTCTCCGCCGGGCCGAGCAGGAGGGGGAGGGCTACGACCTGGTCCACACGCATTACTGGCTCTCCGGCTGGGTCGGCCGCAGCGCGCGCGAGATCTGGGGGGTTCCCCTCGTGGCCTCGTTCCATACCCTCGGGAAGGTCAAGAACTACTCGCTCTCCCGCGGCGAGCGTCCGGAGCCGCGGGTCCGCCTTGCCGGCGAGGAGCGGGTGATCGCGGAGGCCGATCGACTCATCGCGGCGACCCCGGCCGAGGCGTCTCAGCTCGTCGGGCTGTACCGGGCCGACCCGGACCGGATCCGGGTCGTGCCGCCCGGCGTGAACCACCAGCTGTTCTTCCCCCGGCGCCCGGAGAGGGCCAAGGCCCGCCTGCACCTCACCGACGTGCAGATGCTCCTGTTCGTCGGCCGCCTCCAGGCTCACAAGGGGCCGGACGTCGCCGTCCGGGCCCTCGCCGAGGCAGTCGCCAGGGAGCCGCTCCGAACGCGTGACGTCGTCCTCGCGATCGTCGGCGGCCCGAGCGGCGCCGACCACGGGGCCGAGGTGGCGCGGCTGATGGACCTCGCGTCCGATCTCCGTGTCGGCGAGCGCGTGATGCTCTTCCCGCCCCAGCCCCAGTCTCGGCTGGCCGACTTCTACGCGGCCGCCGACGTCGTCCACGTGCCGTCGCGATCCGAGTCCTTCGGCCTCGTCGCGCTCGAGGCGCAGGCCACGGGTGCCCCCGTGGTGGCGGCCGCGGTCGGCGGGCTCCGGTACGTCGTGGAGGACGGCGTGACGGGCCACCTCGTCGAGGGTCACGATCCCGGCGACCACGCGGATCGGATCCTCTCGATCCTCGGCGACCGCGGCGCGAGTCGGCGGATGGGCGAGGCGGGCGTCGCGAGATCGCTTCGGTTCTCGTGGGAAGCGACCGCGAGAGGGATGCTCTCGGCGTATCGAGAGTTGCTCGCGCCGGTCGCCGCGGACGACCCTCGCTGACGGTTCGCGACGAGCGATCCTCCGAACGCCTTGCGTCGCAAACCGTTACGGCGATGCGTCGCCGCACGTTCGCGTGCGCGACGTGTTCTTGTCACTCTTTGTATCGACGCTTCTACCTGCGCATATGCCGTGTGACCTGCGCGTTCGTCGGGTTGACCCGCGACGTGGGCGCCGGTACATTTCGCCTCGCTCCGAGCAGCCGGAGCGGCCGAGTCAGGGAACCGAGGCCGGGACCCCTGGGAAAGCCGTAAGGTCGACTGGGCGCACCTGCTCGTACGGTTGGGACAGCTAACTAGCTGTGCGGGTGGGGAGGCTCGGGAGGCCCCAAAGCCCAACGAAAGGGTTTACGGCCCGGAAACCAAGACGGCTGTGAGAGGTTGCTCGGAGCACCTGAGCCCGAGGGGCCGATGGTGGCTGGAGGCTTCGGCTTCCGGCGAGCCGGAGGTCCCTCGGGTTCTTTCTTTCGGCTAGCGTTCGATCGAGATGTCCGAACGCACCCACTCCACGTCCCGTCGCGACCAGATCGTCACCGTCGCGATGCGGCGCTTCGCCGACCAGGGGTACCGCGGCGCGAGGATCGAGGACATCGCCTCGGAGGTGGGCGTCGCCAAGGGGACGGTGTTCCTCCACTTCGGCAGTAAGGAGGGGCTCTTCCTCGCCGCGTACGAGGAGGC
>DATFEU010000268.1:0-5149 GCA_035250725.1 Actinomycetota bacterium | reverse complement strand
CCGCTCGGCCAGCCGGGCCACCTGCTCCTCGGTCACCGGGAGGTTCACGATCGCCTTGCGGACGCCCGCGACCATCTTCTCCCGGTCCCAGGGCTCCTTGGTCCCGTCGCTCTTCGTCACGAGCAGGCCGAGCTCCTCGACGCGCTCGTAGGTCGTGTAGCGGCGTGCGCACGACAGGCACTGGCGGCGCCGGCGGATCGTCTGGCCGCCCTCCGCGGGGCGGGAGTCCACGACCTTGTCCTGTTCGTTCCCGCACCACGGACAGCGCATGCCAGCGACCCCTACATCTGGTGGATGCGGGCACGGTAGCCCCGAGATGTTGGAAGGTCAAACGCCGGCCGGCACGAGGATCGCCTGCCCAGGGACGAGCGCACCGGGTTCGAGCGAGTTGACGGCCGTGAGCGCGTCGACCACCGGACGCGGATCCTGGCCTGGCGAGAGGCGCTCCGCGATGGACCAGAGCGTGTCGCCCGCCCGCACGACATACGTGCTTCGGGTGACCGGCTGCTGCTCGGGCCCTCCCCCGAGCGCCCGGGCGACGGGTCCCGCCCACGCGGCCCCGGCCAGGCTCACGGTCAGGATCACGGCGAGGCGCGTCCTGCCTCGGCGCCGAACGTCTGTTCGGTCCATGCGCTCATCGTGACCGAACACGCGTTCGGAGTCAAGCCCGGAATCGAACATATGTTTGAACCTCCCGATGCCCCGTGCTACCGTCCTGCGAGCCTAGGAGGAGGCACCGACATGACGCCGACCGGACCCGTGGACCACCAGCTCACCGCGCGGCAGCAGCGGATCTTGGACTTCATCGCCACCACCGTCCGGGAGCGTGGCTACCCCCCGACCGTCCGCGAGATCGGCGAGGCCGTGGGGCTCACGTCCTCGTCGAGCGTCCACGCCCAGCTCGCGAACCTCGAGCGCCTGGGACTCCTGCACAAGGACCCGACGAAGCCCCGGGCGATGACGCTCTCGGACTCACCTCGGGCCGAAGGCGTCGTCGTGCCGCTGCTCGGCCGGATCGCCGCCGGGTCGCCGACGCTCGCCGAGCAGCACGTCGAGGACCACCTCGTGGTTCCGATGGGGTTCGCCGGCGACGCGGAGCACTTCGCGCTCACCGTTCGGGGCGACTCGATGGTCGGCGCGGGGATCCTCGACGGCGACGTCGTCATCGTGAAGGCCGGCGAGGCGGCGGAGAGCGGTGACATCGTCGCCGCGCTGCTGCCCGGTCCGGCGGAGGAGGAGGCGACGGTGAAGCGGCTGCGCCGGCAGCGTGGCCGCGTCCTGCTGATCCCCGAGAACCCGGCGATGGACCCCTTCGAGATGGACCCGGATGGTCGCATCCTGGGACGGGTCGTCGCGGTCCTCCGCAGGCTCTAGGCTCGGCGGGATCACCCTGTCGGAGGCCTGGTGCCCCAAGGCTCGACCGCGCTCGAACGCCAGATAGGATCCCAGCCCGAACAGCTCGAGGCCGTGCTCGAACGCCCGCTCCCCCGCTCGGCTGTCGAACGCCTCCGGAACGCGACACGGATCTGGCTCGTCGGCACCGGCACCAGCCAGCACGCGGCCGAGATCGGCGCGTGGATGTTCCAGGAGGGCGGCCGCGCAGCGCATGCGATGAGCTCGATGGCGTTCGCGAACCGGGCGCCGCCGTTCGCAGACGGCGACGCGCTCGTCCTGATCAGCCACAACGCCGGCGCCGAGACGGCGTATGCGGGAGCGGCGTGGACGTCCGCTTCCCGGGCAGGGCTCCCAGCTGTCGCCATCACGCGGGTCGGCGGCGCGCTTCCAGATCCGGTGGAAACGGTCGAGAAGGAGACCTCGCACACGTACACGGTCAGCTACACGGCCGCGCTCGTGCAGCTGGCACGGCTCGCGTTCGAGCTCGGGGCGACGGCCTTCTCCCCGGATGTCCTCGCCCGCGTCTCGGACGCGGTGCGTTCGGCGTTCGCGGATCAAGCGCCCATCGAGCAACCCGGGCGCCTGCTCGTGTTCACCGGCGAGGGGCCGGCCGGCGTGACGGCGCGCGAGGGCGCCCTCAAGGTTCGAGAGGCCTCGAGGTTCCCGGCGGAGGGATACGACGTCGAGTATCTGCTGCACGGCCACGCCGTGCCGCTCGACGCGTCGGACCACCTCGTCACGCTCGCGCCACCGGACACGCAGGGCCTGACGGCGGGGGTGGAGGCGGCGGCCCGGACGGTGGGGATCGCGGTGACGAGGCTGGAGGAGGCCGCCGACCTGCCTCCGCTGCTCGCGCAGATCCCGCTCACCGTTCGGCTGCAAGCGCTGGCGCTGCGGTTCGCGCTCGAGCGTGACCGGAACCCGGACGTTGCGATCGAGGGACCGTGGGACGACCCCGGCCTGTGGGCGATCGGATCGCCCTAGGTGCGAGAGCCTTGCTCGAGGTCGATCACGTCGCGGCCTCGGCCAGCGAGCGGATCGCTTCCACGTCCCGCACCTCGGCCAACAGCATGGTGACGCCCGCGGCGCGCCAGGCGTCCAGGCTCTCGCGAACGCGCTCGATCGGCCCGGCCAGGCAGAGCTCGTCGACCATCTCGTCGGGGACGAGCCCGGCCGACTCTGCCCGGCGGCCGTCGAGGAACGCCTCCTGGATCCGTTCGGCCGCATCGCCGAACCCGTACCGCGTGACGGCGTCCTTGTAGAAGTTCGTGTCGCGCGAGCCCATGCCGCCCACGTACCGTGCCACGTGCGGACGCAGCTCTTTCCTGCACGCGCCGACGTCCGCGCCGAACGCGACCGCGACGACGGGCGCGACGTCGAAGCTCGCCCGGTCTCGCCCGCCCCGCCGCCGGCCGGACTCGAGCGCGTCAGCGAACACGTCTGCGCGCTCCGGCGAGAACAGGAACGGGATCCACCCGTCCGCGATCTCGGCGGCGAGGGCGACGTTTCGCGGACCCATCGCGGCGAGGAAGACCGGCACGTCGGAGCGGAGCGGCAGGACGTTCGCCTTCAGCGCCTTGCCCGGACCCTCGGGAAGTGGCAGCGGATGGTGCGGCCCGGGCGACGTGACCGGCTCATCTCGGAGCAGGATGCGGCGGACGATCGCGACGTACTCGCGCGTGCGTTCGATCGGATGGTCGAACGACACGCCGTGCCAGCCCTCGACGACCTGCGGTCCCGAGACACCGAGACCGAGCCGCAGGCGGCCGCCGGAGAGGTGATCGAGCGTGATCGCCGCCATCGCGGTCGCCGCCGGCGTGCGCGCCGGCATCTGCATGATGCCCGTCCCGATCCCGATCCGCTCGGTGCGCGTCGCGATCCAGGCGAGCAGGACCGTGGCATCTGAGCCCCACGTCTCGGAGACCCAGACGGAGTCGAGCCCCGCGCGCTCGGCCTCGACCGCCAGCTCGACGACGTCGTGCGGGCGCCGCTCCCAGTGCCCGACGTGGATCCCGATCCGCACGGAACGGAAAGCTACGCCAAGGATGTCGGATCGCGCATCAGGCCCGGATAGCCGAACGTCAGCCAGTTCCCTGGAACGGAGCGCACTCCATGTCGACGCTCGCAGGTGGTACGGACGCGAACCGCCCCGAAGCGATCGGAAAGCACAAGCAGCAGCACCGAAGGCGCGGTGACCGCCAAAAACCTGCGAGAGCGTTTCATGCGGGCTCCTCTCGCTCGATCCCATCTCGACTCCAGGCATCATGTGCCCGCTCGCGCGACCTAGGGGAGGCGCTCGCCTGAGTCGGAGGGGTCAGCCCGCCCGCGCGCGCGGAGGTCTTGACGTGCATCGCCTCCACGGCCGCGAACTCGCGCTCCCCCACCCTCGCGCGGACGAGCATCCCGTCCTCGCGCGGCTCCTCCGAGAGCACCTCGGCGGCTCGGTGCAGCATCGCCGTGAGGTCCTCGCGCCCCCACGGGACCAGGATCGTCACGTCCATCGGGAACCGCGGGAGGGAGCGTTCGACGAGCCCCGCCAGCTCCTCCAGCCCCTCCCCCGTCTGCGCGCTGATCGCCACCGCCTGCGCGTCGAAGCGCGTGGTGAGCCGGGCGCGTTCGTGTTCGGAGAGCCGGTCGACCTTGTTGAGGGCGAGCACCTCGGGGATGTGCGCCGCGCCGATCTCGGCGAGGACGACCCGCACCGCATCGATCTGGCCGACGAGCTCCGGCGACGACGCATCCGCCACGTGCAGGATCAGCGTCGCGCGCGCCACCTCCTCGAGCGTGGAGCGGAACGCCTCCACGAGGTCGTGCGGCAGCTTGCTCACGAATCCGACCGTGTCCGAGATCGTGGCGGCGCGCCCGCTCGGCAGGCGCAGTCGCCGGACCGTCGGGTCGAGCGTCGCGAACAGCTGGTTCGCCACCACGACGTCGGAATCGGTGAGCGCGTTCATCAGGGTCGACTTCCCGGCGTTCGTGTAGCCGGCGATCGCGACCTGCGGGATGCCCGAGCGCTCGCGGCTCGAGCGCTTCACGTCGCGCTGGCGCGCCAGGTCTTTCAGGTCCTTTCGGAGCCTGCTGATCCGGCGGCTGATGTGCTGGCGGTCGGTCTCGAGCTTCGTCTCCCCGCCGCCCATCCGGGCGCCGATCCCACCACCCGAACGGCTCATCGCCTCGCCCCATCCGCGGAGCCGCGGCAGCAGGTAGTTCAGCTGGGCGAGCTCCACCTGCGCCTTGCCCTCGCGGCTCCGCGCGTGCAGCGCGAAGATGTCGAGGATCAGCGCCGACCGGTCGATCACCTTGACCTTCAGCCGCTCCTCCAGGTTGCGGAGCTGACCGGGCGAGAGCTCCTCGTCGAGGAGGACCGCCTCGGCGCCGGTGGTATGCACCGCCTGATGGATCTCCTCGAGCTTCCCACGCCCGACGAACGTCGCCGGGTTGGGGTCCTGGCGCGTCTGGAGCACGCGGGCGACCGGTTCGGCGCCGGCCGAGTCGGCCAGCGCGGCGAGCTCGTCGAGGTCCGAATCGTCGATGCCCCGGCCGACGCCGACGAGCACCGCCTTCTCGGGGACACGCGGCCGCCAGGTGGCGGCCAGCGGCGATTCGAGCGTGCTGGCCTGGTGGACCCCGCGCTTCCTCCGCCCGTCCTGTGCCATCAGCCGGCCGTCACGGGAGTGCCCGCCCGAGGCGCTCCATCGCCTCGTCGAGGCGGTCGTCGGGGACGGTGAGCGAGAGGCGTACGTAGCCCTCGCCG
>DATFEU010000258.1:0-3118 GCA_035250725.1 Actinomycetota bacterium | reverse complement strand
TAAGGAGGTGCCGATGAAGGACCTCACCGTCTCCCTCGAGGACCGGCCCGGCACGCTCGCCGACCTCGGCGAGTCGCTCGGAGCGGCCGGCATCAACATCGAGGGGCTGACCGTCGTGAGCTTCGAGGGACGGGCGATCGCGCACGTGCTCGTCGAAGACGCGACGGCGGCGCGAACGGCGCTCGAGGGCGCCGGCATCAAGGTCGAGGGCGAGGCCGACCCACTGGTCTCCGACCTGCCCTCAGGCCAGGTCGACCAGCCGGGCGTCGTGGGCCAGATGGCCCGAGCGATGGCCGACGCCGGCGTGAACATCCAGGTCGTGTATCTCGCGACCAAGAACCGCGCCGTCGCGATCACGAGCGACAACGCCAAGGCGCGTCAGGCGCTCGGCAGGTAGTTCGGGTCGCCGGGGGCGGCCGGGGCCGCCTCCGAGGCCGTGCAGGGGGCCGGGGGGCTCAAGGAGCGAGCGCGCATGCGCGAGCGTCAGCCCCCCGATAGATACGCGCGATCGAGGATCTCGATCGGGTGCAGGACGCGCGCCGGCGAGCCGAGCTCGCGGAGCCCGGCGACGATCTGCATCGTGCACCCGGGGTTCGCGCTCGCGACGACGCTCGCACCCGTGGAGGCGATCGATTCGGCCTTGCGCCGTCGGAGCTCTCCGGACATCTCGGGTTCCAGCACGTTGTAGAGGCCGGCGGCTCCGCAGCACACGTCGCCGTCGGGGATCTCGGCGATGTGGATGCCGGGGATCGTGCGAAGGAGCTCGCGCGGTTGCTCCTTGATCTTCTGCGCGCGGAGCGCGTGACACGCGTCGTGGTACGCGACGCGTTCGAGGTCCGCGTCCGCCGACGGCGACACCGCGAGCCCCTCGTCGTGGAGGAACTCCATCACGTCGCGGACCTTCGCCGAGAGCGTGTCGGCCTCCTCGGTGCCGAGGAGCTCGCCGAGTTCCTTCAGGTGCGATCCGCAGCCGGCCGCGTTCACCACCACGACGTCGGCGTCGGCGAACGCGCGCACGTTGCGCTCGGCGAGGCTCCGAGCGGTGTCGAGCCTTCCGTGGTGCGCGGGGAGCGCGCCGCAGCATCGCTGGCGCCTCGGCACGACGACGCGCCAGCCGTTCCGTGCCAGTACGCGGATCGTCGCGTGGTTCACGCTCCGGAACCAGCGGTCCTGCACGCAGCCCGAGAGGAGCGCGACCGTCCCGCGCGCGTCGCCCTCGGGCTCGGTCACGCGCGGCAGGCGACCGAAGAGCTCGGAACGCCGCGGCACGAGCGACCGGACGCGGCGGGGAAGCACGACGCGGCCGAGCGGCTGGAGCGCCGCCGCGAGCCAGAGCAGCTTCCGGCTCGGGAGCACGACGTCGAGCCCGAGCCAGCGCAGGAACCGGGCCCGCCTCGACCGGAGCGGCTCGACCTGCACGCGCGCGCGCTCCGCCATGCGACCGAACGGCACGTGCGACGGGCATACGTCCTCGCACGCTCGGCACACGAGGCAGAGATCCATGAACCTGGCGAACGTGGCGCCGGGATCGGCGAGGCCCTCGGCCACCGAGCGCATCGCGGCGATCCGCCCGCGCGGCGAGGCCGACTCCTCGCCGGTCACCCGGTACGTCGGGCAGTGGGGGAGGCACAGGCCGCAGGCGACGCAGGCGGCGAGGTCGGCATCGGCCGGCGCGTCGAGCGGGAACCTCCATCTCGGCCCGAGGCCCTCCACCGGCCCGATGAACCGGCCGCCCTCGGGCAGCTCGGCGCCGAGCGGGACGTGACCCCCGTCGGGTTCGACGACCACGGCTCCGATCCTCCCACGATCGTCGCGTCGATCATCGGCTTGCGGCTACGATCGACGGTCGTGGCCGAGCACGCACGTCGAGACGTGGCGCGCATGGCGGGGGTCGACCCGGACTACGTCGATGCGTTGGTGGAACTCGGGATCCTGACGCCCACCACCGGCGACGTGTTCTCGACCGGCGACGTGCGCCGGGCGCGCTGGGTGCGCAGTCTGGAGGATTCCGGCGTCCCCCTCGAAGAGATGGCCGCCGCGGTCCGCGACGGAGCGCTCTCGTTCTCGTACCTCGATGCATCCGCGTTCGACCGTTTCGCGGGGATGAGCACCACGACGTTCCGTGAACTCAGCGAGGAGACCGGCGTTCCGCTGGAACTGCTGAGGGTCGTTCGGGAGGCCTCCGGCTACGCCGAGCCGAGGCCTGACGATCCGGTCCGGGAGGACGAGCGGTCGATCGTGCCGGCGATCGAGCTCCCGCTCTCCCAGGGGGTGCGGCCCGTCGCGATCGAACGATGGCTGCGGGTGTGTGCGGACGCCCTGCGCCGGATCGCCGAGACGGAGACGGACCTCTGGAAGACGGACATCGAACAACCGCTGCTCCGAGGGGGGATGACGGAGGTACAGATGCTGGAGGCGCAGGCCGACCTCGGCTCGGTCATCGCACCCCTGATGGAACAGGTCCTGCTGACCATCTACCACGGCCAGCAGGAGCACGCCTGGACGAACAACTCGCTCGAGGGCGTGGAAGACGCCCTGGAGAAGGCCGGCCTGCATCGTCGGTTGCACCGCCCCCCGGCCGTGTGCTTCCTCGATATCACCGGGTACACCAGGCTCACCGAGGAGCGCGGGGACGAAGCTGCCGCGGATCTCGCGACCCGGCTGGCGACGCTGGTCCGACGGACCTCGCGGAACCACGGGGGGCAGCCGGTGAAGTGGCTCGGGGACGGGGTGATGTTCCATTTCCCGGACCCGGCCCCGAGCGTCCTGGCGGCGATCGAGACCGTCGAGGGCGTGGCGGCGCACGAGCTTCCCCCCGCCCACGTCGGGATCCACGCCGGGCCGGTGGTCTTCCAGGAGGGCGACTACTTCGGCCGCACAGTGAACATCGCCGCGAGGATCGCCGAGTATGCCAGACCGGGGGAGATCCTCGTGACCGAGGAGGTCGTGGACGTGGCGAAGGGAACCGCGGTGACGTTCACGGACGTCGGTCCCGTCGAGCTGAAAGGAGTGTCGGGCGCCATCCGCCTCCACTCCGCCCGCCGAGCGTCGGGCTCCTAGAGATCCTCCTGTGATGGCGGTATCACCTGTGTGAGCAGGGATGCGCCTCGTTCGAGGC
>DATFEU010000254.1:0-5064 GCA_035250725.1 Actinomycetota bacterium | reverse complement strand
CGGCCTCAGCGGCGACTACACGGGACGCGCCGACCTGATGGGCTACTTCCAGCGGGTCCAGGAGCAGACCGACGGCACGCTCCGGCTCGAACCCGAGACGATCCTCGCGAGCGACCGACACACGTCGATGTACGTCCGCGTCACGGCGACCCGCGACGGAAAGTCGCTGGACGTCACGCTCGCCGAGGCGCTGACGGTCGGACCGGACGGCCGGTGGACCGAGTTCTGGTCGCTCGCCGAGGACCAGGACGCGGTCGACGCGTTCTGGGACTGAGCCCTCGTTCGGAAGGAGGTTCGGATGGGAGAGCACCCGAACGCCGCCAAGATGCGCGATGCCGCGGCGAGGTTCGTCGCGGGCGACCTCGAGGCCTTCATGGCAACGTTCTCCGACGACATCGTGTGGCGGTCGGGAGGCACGAGCGCCCTCTCGGGCACCTACAGGGGCAAGGACGAGGTGGCCGGATGGTTCGGCAAGCTCCGGGAGTTCGCCGGCGACACGCTCGACGTCGAGCCGCTCGACGTCCTCGCCGACGACGGGCACCTGACGATCTTCCTGCGCATCAGCGGCAAGCGGGACGACCAGGTGCTCGACGTCGAGGTGGCCAACGCGTTCCGGGTCGACCCGGACGGCAGGTGGAAGGAGTCGTGGTACCTGCCGAACGACCAGGCCGCCTGGGACCGCTTCTTCTCGTAGCGGTCGCGTCCGGGCGCTAGAGCGACCCTTCGCCCCGCACCTGTTTGGCGTGGCGGTCGAGCGCGTCGTGCAGATCTTGCGAGACGCGGGCCACCGAGAGATCCCCGCGCGTCTTCTCGATCAGGCTGCGGGCGACGTCCGTCGTACGGCGCAGGTTGCCCGTGATCGCGTCGGGATAGTCCATCGTCACGAGGACCGCGTACAGGTCGTCCATGAAGGACAGCGCGTCCTCGCCGTCTTCGACACGACCGTTGCGGAGGAGGTCGAGCGCGTGCCGTCGCCCCTCCCCGATGGCCTCGCCGATCCCGTTCAGGTACGGGGCATCCTCGACGCCGAGGTCGAGCGGCGAGGGGACCGGCTTCCCGGTCACGACGGCCTCCGTGACGCGCGCCTCCGCGTACTCCTTCTGTGCGTCCTGGAGATAGCCGGCGTAGCGGATGTCCGGATGGTCGCGGACCGCGTCGAGACCCTCATCGATCGCGGCCTTGGCCTCGTCCATGAGGCGGTGCGCGAGGTCGGATTCCCCCCGGTGGATCGCGCGGATCGCGTTCGCGCAGGAGCGGATCGCGGTCCTGGAAGCGGGAAGCGCGCGCTCGCGCGCTCGCATCCGTTCGGCGAAGCGGGCGTGGATGTCCTCGGCGATGCCGTCGAGATCCATGGCGCCGCGACTAGACGCGGGCGGCTCGGGCCTCGTCGGCCGGACGCACGACGATGTTCACCAGGTCGTCGCCGAACGCCGACAGCCCGTCGTAGACCGGGCGCGCCGTGCGTCCGGCTGCATCCGCCGCGTACCGCTCTGGCGACGGACGTGGGCGCTCGGGGGGAGCCGCCTCACGCGTCCGAGCGGCCTGGCGCGAGTTGACGCTCTGGGAGTGCATCGAGACCAGGAGCCAGCAGTACGCGCCCAGGAGGACCACGAGGGCCGCGGTCGCGTACCACATCGGTCGGAGCGGCGGCACGAGCGCGATCAGCCCGGTGAGCACGATGCACTCGATCAGCAGCATGAGGACGCGACGGCGCCGTGCGCGGGCTCTCGCCTGTGCGCGAGCCTTCGGGCCGATGAACGCCATCCCTTTCTGCGGGGTGACGATCCAACGGCCCTGCCCATTCGATCCTGCCAACAGGTCCATATTCCGTTCGAAGTCCTTCACGCTGTTTCGCGGCGTCCTACCCAAAGAGGGGAGGAGGAAAACGGCCCACAAGATGACCAGAACTGCGAGCAACAGCCAACCCACGCGCCCAGCCCCTCCTCGTTCGGATCCCCGGTCCGCCACAAGATGTTGGGCTAGGTTGGCAAGCTAGCACCCGAGATATGGTGGTTCAAATACCATCATCGAGATTCTCGGTGGACCGTCGCACACCGGATGCGTGTCGGAGAAACGTCACTCGGCGACGTAGTCGCCGCTCTTGCCGCCTCGCTTCTCCAGTAGGCGGAGGCCGTCGATCCTCGCGGCCCGGTCGAACGCCTTGGCGGTGTCGTAGAGGCTGAGCGCCGCGATCGCGGCGGCCGTGAGGGCCTCC
The DNA here is from genome assembly GCA_035250725.1 of Actinomycetota bacterium. Taxonomy (GTDB): domain Bacteria; phylum Actinomycetota; class UBA4738; order UBA4738; family HRBIN12; genus DASSJM01. The sequence continues at coordinate 2,849 of DATFEU010000254.1, read as the reverse complement.
ATCTCGACGCCGGTTCGGTCGTGGGCGCGCACGGTCGACCGGACGACGATCCTGCCGGTTGTCGGGTCGGGCTCCACCACGACTTCGGCGCCGGTCACCGCGATCGGGTGGCAGAACGGCAGCAGATCGGGCGTCCGCTTCACGCCCATGATCCCCGCGATCCTCGCGGCCTCGATCGGGTTCCCCTTCGGGGTGCCGGCGACGAGCTGGGCGCACGCGCCGGCGGTCATCGTCACCACGCACTCGGCGACGGCCTCGCGCTCGGTGACCTCCTTGTCGCCGACCTCGACGATCCGCGCGACGGGTTCGGGCTCGGCCATGCCGCTCACTCGTCCATCGAGCGGAAGAGCATGACGTTCACCCGGCTTCCGGCACGGGCGGTCTCGACGCCCGCAGGCACGATCGCGAGTCCGTTGGCGCGCGCGACGGTGGCGATGAGGTTCGAGCCCCGGCCGCCGGTCGGCGTCGCGGACCACCCGTCCTTCGCCCTGCGCACCCGAACGCGCGCGAACTGCGTCTTGCCCGCGGGCCCCGTCACGTCTTCCTCGAGTCGCGCGGGCACCTCGGGACGGAACAGCTGCCCGCGTCCCATCATCTTCATGAGCGCCGGCCGGACGAAGACCTCGAAGCTCACGAACACGCTGACGGGGTTGCCCGGCAAGCCGAAGAACGGCGTCCCCTCGATCTCGCCGAACCCCTGGGGCATCCCCGGCTGCATCGCCACCCTGGTGAACTCGACGTCGCCGCGGCGGAGGAACGCGGCCTTCACCACGTCGCGCTCGCCCACCGAGACGCCGCCGGACGAGATGAACGCGTCCGCCTGCTGGAGGTGCGAGAGCACCGCCTCGCGGAACGACTCCACGTCGTCGCGGACGATCCCGGCCAGCATCGGCACGGCGCCGGCCTCGCGCAGGGCGCCGAACAGCGTGTAGGCGTTCGCGTCGCGGACCTGCCCGTACTCGGGACTCCGCGTGGGCGGGACGAGCTCGTCGCCCGTCGAGAGCACCACCACGCGCGGACGCGGGTGGACGAGTGGATGCGAGAAGCCCGCCGTCGCGAGCAGCGCGAGCTCGGGCGCCTGCAGGCGACGACCGCCCTGCACGAGCGGCTCCCCGGCGCGGACGTCCTCGCCGCTCGGCCGCACGTGCTTGCCCGCCGGCGTGCCCGTGAGGACCCGAACGGTGTCACCGTGCGCCTGCGTGTTCTCGACCGGAACGACCGTGTCGGCGCCGGCCGGGACCGGGGCGCCGGTGGCGATGCGGAAGGCCTCACCACCGCCCACGGTGCCCTCCGGGCGTTCGCCGATCACCGCCTTGCCGACCACGCGGAGCTGGACGGGCGCCGCGGGTGTGGCATCGGCGACCTCGGACGAGCGGACGGCGAACCCGTCCATCGCCGAGGACGCGAAATCCGGGATGTCGCGCTCGGCGTTCACGCCGGCCGCGAGCACGCAGCCGTATGCCTCCGTGAGCGGGAGCTCGAGCGGCTGGAGCGGCTTGATCCTGGCGAGCACCCGTTCCCGCGCCTCCTCGACGGACAGGAGTCCCTCGCCGCTGTCGTGGTCGTGGACGTGCTGGGACGTCGCCATCCGGCCCAGTGTATCGGCGGTGTCCGAAGAGCTCAGATGAGCTTCTTGCGTTCGGCGAAGTCGCCGAGCCAGCTCCGGAAGTCGGCGCCGATGTCCTCGCGGTCGATCGCGAGCTCGACCGTCGCCTTCAGGTAGTCGAGCTTGTTCCCCACGTCGAATCTCCCGCCCTCGAACACCCAGGCGTACACCGCCTGCTCCTTCGCCAACATGCTGATCGCGTCGGTGAGCTGTAGCTCGCCGCCGACCCCGGGGTTGGTTCGGCGGAGGCAGTCGAAGATCTCCGGGGTCAGGACGTAGCGCCCGATCGCCGCGAGGTTCGAGGGTGCGTCGTCGGGCGCCGGCTTCTCCACGATCGAGCGGACCTGCGCCAGGTGCTCGTTCTCGACGAACTCCGGGTCGATGCAACCGTAGAGCGAGACCTCGTCCCGGCTGACCTCCATAGCCGCCAGCACGCTGCGCCCGTACTTCTCGTGGACCCGCAGCATCTCCGGGAGGAGCGAGTTGCTCTCGGCCATGAGGTCGTCGCCGAGCAGCACCGCGAACGGCTCGCCTCCGACGTGCCCCTCGGCGGCCGCGACCGCGTGTCCCAAGCCGAGCGGATCCCGTTGGCGGATGTAGTGGATCGTCGCCATGTCCGAGATCTCGCGGACCTGCTTCAGCTCGTCGAACTTCCCCTTCACCTCGAGGAAGTGCTCGAGCTCGAACGAGCGGTCGAAGTGATCGACGATGGCGTGCTTGCCGCGCCCGGTGATGATCGTGATGTCGGTCAGACCGGCCCGAACGGCCTCCTCGACCACCCATTGGATCGCGGGCTTGTCCAGGAGCGGAAGCATCTCCTTGGGCTGGGCCTTGGTGGCGGGCAGGAACCGGGTCCCGAGCCCGGCCGCCGGGATGACGGCCTTCCTCACCTTCGCCATGCGCGCCTCCGCTCCCCCCGGGGGCACGGAGTGTACCCCCAGTCCGGAACCCGTTGCTTCGCGTCTAACCGTTTGACGCGGGTCCAGGTCGCCTACCCGGATACACTCCCGATCATGCCGACGTACGAATACGAGTGCACGTCGTGCGGACAGCACATCGAGGTCTTCCAGCGCATCTCCGAGGACGCGCTGACGACCTGTGGGGTGTGCGGCGGCGCCCTCCGGAAGGTCTTCCACCCGGCCGGGATCGTCTTCAAGGGGTCCGGGTTCTACGCGACGGACAGCCGTTCGGCATCCAAGTCCTCGGGGTCCGAGAAGAAGAAGGCCGAGGCGACGACGGGGTC